>RFOC01000328.1 GCA_009926815.1 Planctomycetota bacterium | reverse complement strand
GAACGCCGCGCGCGTCCGGAGGCGGGCATCGACGGAAATCGAGCGGGCGCGTCCTATACTGCGTCGATCGTGCAGGTCACCGCGTCTGGAACTGGCCCGGTGCGTGGCGTCTCGTCGATCCGCGAGGCCGAATGAGTCGATTCCGGGTCGATCCATGGACCGTCGCCGGTGTGGACCGCCGTTTGGCGAGGGTGTCCGGCCGTGGCGGCGCGTGGGATCCGACGCGAGTGCATGGGGCGGCCGCCTGTGTGTACGCGTTCGCATTGCACCTGAACAACGCGCCCGAATCGATCGCCTTCGGTCTGCTCGTGGCTGGGTGCCTGCTCAACTGGCGTGACAGCGTCGCGGCATGGCAGCGCACCTGCCTGATGCGATGGATGTGGCCGTGGCTGCTGTGGTCCGTGCTCAGCGTGATGAGCGGGCTGTGGTCGCCGGAACACGCGCTTGCCAGACCGTCGCGTGCGGTCCTCCTGCCATGGCTCGTCGTTCCGGTGTCCGGTTTCGTTTCCTCGATCGCCGTCGGCTTCCTTGCGGGCGCAGTGGTTGCCACTGGAACGCAGTGTGCCGCATGGATCCGGATCCAGTCCTGGGAGCGGATCGCTGGCGTCGGACGGGATCTCGGAACCGTGTCGGCACTCGCGTGTTTCGCGTCGGTCGTTGCGCTTGGCTTCGTGCTGTTCGCAGGCTCCCCGCGCGTGCGCAAGTGGGCCGTCGCCGCGCTGTTCATCGCGCTGCTTCAGCTGGCGTTCACGCAAGGTCGCTCGGCCATCCTGGCGCTGGCCATCGCCACGATCTGGCTCGTCTGGGCCACGCGCATCGCATCCTCCGAGACCCCGTTGTCCCGAGGCCGGCGGCGTGCGTGGGTCGCTGCGGCGTACGTGCTCGTGTGCCTGTGCGTCGGAGCGCTGGTCGTCCGGGGATTCACGGTCGATCGTCGGTACCAGCGAGAGGGTGACGCGAAAATCTTGCAGGCGTGCGGACTCCAGTCCCGACCAGGTCAGGGCGGGCTGAAAGTCGGGCCGCAAGAGCGCCATGGGGCCCGTGGCATTGCGCAGGTTGAGGTGGGGAAGACGCAGCGCGCCATCGGGCACAGACACCACGGGTTGTGCCGTCCACCAGGCCTGAACGCGAATGGGCTGCTGCGACAGCGGGCCCGAGAGCTGAGGGCTCTGGAGCTGCAGCCACAGCCCCTGAGTGAGAGACCACCCCAGCTGCCAGCCCAGGCGACCGGGCAGTACGATGGGGGGCTGGGCCTTGGCCTCTGGGTCTCCACCGAGCCGCTCAGGATGAATCTGAAGCTGAGCACTGCCATCCCAGACTGTCCCCGATACGCCGGCCAGCTGCAGAACACCCTGAGAGGCCATAGCCACCCCTTGGCCCAGTAGCATCGCAGGCGCAAACGCGACCGCGCCCAGGACTAGTCCCACAGCCAGCGCAGTCCAGAGCCAGGCCCTGCTCAAGGCCGCGCCCCCTGCGCGGAGAGGCCCTCCAGCCTCAGCTGGGCAAGCCCAGGCTGCTGCGGGTCTCGCTCCATCGAGAGCAGTCGAATCTCTGACCAGGCCAATGCGGGCCCCAGCTGGGCAAGGAGTGAGGCCACCGACTGGACGGGTCCTATCCAGAGACCAGACGCACCGGGCACAGCCTGTGCACCCGCGCCTAAGGCCCTCAGCCCAGCGGAGGAGGCCAGTTGCTGGATGCGGTCGGCCGACG
>RFOC01000327.1 GCA_009926815.1 Planctomycetota bacterium | reverse complement strand
AGGCCGGCATGGACTCGAAGGCCGTGATCGGCCGCTTCGAGCAGGAGCGTCAGGCGCTCGCCGTGATGAATCACCCCCACGTGGCCAAGGTGCTCGACGGCGGCCTGACCCCGCAGGGCCGCCCCTACTTCGCCATGGAGTACGTGAAGGGCGAGCCGATCACGGCCTTCTGCGACCGGCATCGCCTGAGTCTGAAGGACCGCCTGCGGCTGATGCTGCAGGTGTGCCAGGCCATCGAGCACGCCCATTCCAAGGGCATCATCCACCGTGACCTGAAACCCGCCAACATCCTCGTGTCCATGGAGGCGGGCGATGTCCCCATGGCCAAGGTGATCGATTTCGGCATCGCCAAGGCCATCACCGCGCGCCTGACCGAGAAGACCGTCTTCACCGAGACGGGCCAGATGATCGGCACGCCCGAATACATGAGCCCAGAGCAGGCTGACCCGGGCGAGATGGACATCGACACGCGGACCGACGTGTACAGCCTTGGCGTGGTGCTGTACGAACTGATCGCCGGCGCGCCGCCCTTTGATGCCACAACCCTCCGAAGTCGCGCCTATCGCGAGGTGCAGCGCATGATCCAGGAGGTGGAGCCGCCCTCGCCGAGCGCACGGTTCACGGCCTTGCAGGCTCGTGATGCCGATCGGGCCAGCGGCATCGCCACCGCGCGACGAGAGGATCCGGGTCGCCTGGCAAGGACGATCCGCTCCGAGCTCGAGTGGATTCCACTGAAGGCACTGCGCAAGGACCGTGTGGAGCGATACGCGAGCGTCACCGAGTTCGCCGCGGATGTCGATCGCTACATCCGGGGCGAGGTGCTGGCGGCGGGTCCGATCACCTGGAAGTATCGCGTGGGCAAGTGGCTCGCCAAGCGGGAAGTCGCCGCGGCCTGGGCTCTGGTGGCCATCGACCTTCTGCTGAGCCCGCTGCAGGTGCACCCGATCGGCGTCAGCCCGGAGGTCATGTCCGAGTTCCCGGAACGGATCAGCCCGACGGCCGTGGCCGGCATGGCGTCCATGCTCGTCGCTGGCGCTCCGGGAGTCATCGGCATCTTCGCCCTGTGGGCGAGGCCGCTTCTCAAGGATCAGTGCTCCGCCCTTTCACGCTTGCTGCTGGGGCCGCTGTTCAGCCTGATCTTCATGCTGAGCTTCATGTGCATGATCTGCTTCCTGGTGGTGGCGAGCATGCATCCTTCGGGCCGATCGAGCGTGTGGTACCTGGCGCAGCTCGGCATGTTTGTGTACGCCATGGCGATCCTGTACGGCCCCGGGCTCGTGGCTCGGGCACTCGGCGCAAGTCCCCTGCGGATGTATGCCGTCTGGATCCTTGCCACCGCCTCCATCTTCGCCGTCGAAGCCACCAAGAGTGTCTATGGCACATTCTGGTTCGCCCAGACCGAGCGGAGTGCCGAGACGACCAGACTCCAGGAGGAGCGATCCAAGCAGGCCCATGCACCGGATGAGGCGTCCCCCGCCCCTGCCGATCCGGCCGCCATGTCGCCGCCGTCATGAAGCGGGCCGTCCCGCGCGGATCGGACGCACGCGGGACGGCCCTGTTCACCTCGCGACGGAAACCCCGTTCGGTCCGCCGCCCCTTTCCGTCTCTCCGGAACTACAGCTCCTTCACGCGATGCTTCATCTGCGCCTTCAGGCGCATGATGATGCTGCTGTGCATCTGGCTCACGCGGCTCTCGCTGAGATCCAGCGTGAGGCCGATCTCCTTCATCGTC
>RFOC01000326.1 GCA_009926815.1 Planctomycetota bacterium | reverse complement strand
CAGCAACCAGCTCTGCATGAAGGGCCGATCGGCCAGTTTCGTGCGGCATGTCTGCATCGACGTGGGGTCCACCCCATTGGCAGGCAACTTCCGGGCTGGACAGAGTTTCGGCGTGGTCCCCCCGGGCACGGACGCCCACGGCAAGCCCCAGAAGGTCCGCCTGTACTCCATCGCCAGCCCCAGTTGGGGCGAGGACGGCCACGGTCGGGTGCTGGCGACCACCCCCAAGCGACTGATCGCGGAGCGGAGTCCGCAGAAGCCCGGCGACGATCCGAACGAGCACGGCCTCTTCCTGGGCGTGTGCAGCAACTACGTCTGCGATCTCAAGCCGGGTGATCCGGTGGCGGTGACCGGCCCCGCCGGCAAGCGGTTCCTGCTGCCCGAGGATCCCTCGCAGCACGACTATCTCTTCATGGCCACCGGCACCGGCATCGCCCCCTTCCGCGGCATGCTCATGGAGCTGCTGCAGGGCCCGCCGGAGGGCAGCCCGTGGAGGTCGAAGTGGAGGCGGTGCGAGAGCCGCATCGAGCTGGTCATGGGCAGCCCCTACACCACCGACCTGCTCTACGACGACCTGCTTCGGGATCTGGCCGCCGCGAATCCGAACTTCCGCTACCACCCCGTCATCAGCCGCGAGACGCGCGCCGACGGCGGCCGCGGCGAGTACGCCCACCAGTTCATCGAGCGGCGGCTGGGCGACCACTTCGAGGGCATGCTCCGCAATCCGCGCACGCTCATCTACGTGTGCGGGCTGGCGGGCATGCAGATGGGCCTCTTCCGCATGCTGGGCGAGAAGGGCCTGGCCGCCGGCTACCTCACCGTGGACGACCAGATCGCCGAGGTGCCGCCGAAGGCGTGGACCGACGAGCATCTGAAGCGCCGCGTGCGGCCCACGCATCGGTGCATGATCGAGGTGTACTGAATCCCGGATGGGCGTCGCGGCCCTCTCTTGCGGGATCCCCGGACCGATCAGGACAATGTCACCCTCGCCGGCGTCGAGTCATTCCAGCCAGCAGACCCAGGCAGGCTGATCCCGGTCCGGGAATGGCGAAAGTGAGCGCTTGGTGCACGCGGAAGTTCGCGCCGGTCGAGCCGGTCACGGTGGCGCCGTTACTGACGCCAGTCATGCAAAACTTGATCGTCACGGTGTAGGGGTTGGTACCCGTCATGTCAGCCGTGTCGAGAGCCAGGCGAGCGATCATGAACATGTTGTCCAGGCTGCTGCCAGCCGCCACGCCGTTGCCGGTGATGGTGCTGGTCGCCTTCGCGATGTTCGAGGCGCCGTTGTAGTAGCCCACCACGCAGTAGGGGTTGGTGGCAGCCGAGGCACCAATCGCGGAGTACCAGCCGGGACTGTTGCCGGTGCTGGAACCCGTGATTCTGCACGGGTTTACTGAATTGAAGTTGCTGAAGCCCGGATCGGCCGTGAGGGCGATCAGGGTTCCGCCAAAACCATCATTGGACTGGGTCCGCAGACCCAGAGTCACGAAACTGTCCCAGCTGGCGCCAGCGGCGTCCGTGTAGTTGGGGTTCCAGCCGCTGTTGCCGGCGTGTCTGAAACAAATGCCCTGGTTCTGGACCCACGAGGCTTTGTGGGCCGAGACGCCGTAGACGCTGGCCACGATGTCGGTGGCCTGGGTCGCCCGAATGTAGACATCGAGCACGGCGTAGGTCTTGGCCCCATCCACCACCAGGTAGGCATCGCCGTACACGCGAGTGCCTTCGACCACGGCAGGCAC
>RFOC01000325.1 GCA_009926815.1 Planctomycetota bacterium | reverse complement strand
GGGCCTCGGGCAGGGTCTGCCTCAGCTCGGCGGCGCGAAGCGTGTGATCGATCACATCCTCGTGCCGGCCATGCATCAGCGCCTCGCGCGCCTGGGCCATGGCGACCAGGGGGTTGTCCGGTTCGTGCGTCGCGGCTCGAGCCAGCGTGGCCGCGGCATCCTCCCGCTCGAGCGCCGTGAGCACCTGGCCAAGTTGCAGCAGGTCCTCCGGCGGCACCGATCCCGCGGCCATCAGCGCATCGATCCTGCGCGACGCGTCCTGAGTCCTGTCCAGCTGGATCAGGCATGCCGCGTGCAGCAGCTGCAGTGCGGGATCCTCCGCGGCGGAACCGGTCAGCCGCTGCAACGCCTCGATGCAGGCCTCATGCCTGCCGGCCGCGTGCAGCATCCTGGCCAGATCCGCACGGTAGCGCGCCTCGGTGGGGCACTCCTCGACGAGGCCCTCGAGGATCGTCACCGCCTCCGCGGCCCGTCCCGTGAAGGCGAGCACGACCGCGTGGTTGAAGCGCGTCTCGCGCCGCACCATGTCCAGCTGCAGCTGCACGCCTTGCGTCGGAGCCGCCATGTAGCCAAGGTCGATGAGTTGCCGGATCGCGTCCTGGGAATCGAAGGGGTCCTGCCGCATCGAGGCCGGATGCATGGCCGCGTCGCCTTCCACCTCGTCCCAGCTCGCGATGGGCTCGGGCGCAGGCCCGCCGTCGAGGCACTCCGCGAGCACGCGGCCCTGCATGTCTCGGCCTGCGGGAAGTCCCATCAGGGCCAGCGCGGTGGGGGCCACGTCGAGCAGGCTCGGCGCGTTCGGGATCGAGCCGCGGCGGACACCCGGCCCGGACATCACCAGGACGCCGAGCGGCCGGTGCCACTGCGCCTCCTGGGCGGCACGCTCCTTCAGGTCCGTCGTGTCGATCACGGGCCTTCGGTGATCGGAGTGGAAACCGTGATCCGAGAGCAGCATCACCGTGGTGTCCGGCCCCGACGCATCGAGCAGCTCGCCGAGCATGCGATCGTGCGTCTCGTAGATGCGGTCCATCACGCCCGCGAACGCGCGCATCTCCTCGTCGGTGACATGCCTCATGCGGGGTGGCACGAACTGCATGAAGTGATGGCCGACGGTGTCGATGGTCTCGTGGAACACCATGGCCGCGTTCCACTCGGGCTCGGCACGAAGGGTCGCGAGTGCCGCCTGGTGCACGGCGTGCATGCGCGCAAGCTGCATCGCCAGCTGCCGAGGCCGGGGGTCGTCGGATCGCAGCGTGCGCAGTCGGGGGATGTAGTGGGCCAGCTCATCGGGCCCGATCGCGTCGGGATGCCGGCGGCAGGCGGCGATGGCATCCGAGTGGTGCGAAGGGTGCACCACGCCCTCGGGCAGGGGCCAGGCGTCGGCTGATCGCGCCGGAGCGCCTTCCTGCAGCATGTTGGAGACGCAGATGCCTCGAACCGGCTCCGCCGGATGCGAGGCGTACCAGCCCACCACGTGCACACGACGGCTGGACTGGCTCAGGATGTTCCAGAGCGC
The DNA here is from genome assembly GCA_009926815.1 of Planctomycetota bacterium. Taxonomy (GTDB): domain Bacteria; phylum Planctomycetota; class Phycisphaerae; order Phycisphaerales; family SM1A02; genus SYAC01. The sequence continues at coordinate 224 of RFOC01000325.1, read as the reverse complement.
CTTCGTTCGACGCGAGGTGCTGGCGGCGATGCGCACGCCATCGCCGGTCGGCCTCGGCTCCACGAAGTTCAGGATGCCGTGGCGATCGGCCGTCTTGCCCGTGGCGACCGAACTCCACAGGAGGGGAGAGAGGACCGGCTGCAAGGTGGCCAGGTCGGCGCGGGCGCCTCCTGCCAGCATTCGGGCCAGCCGGGGCATCCGGCCGGCGGCCAGCAGGGGGTCGA
>RFOC01000324.1 GCA_009926815.1 Planctomycetota bacterium | reverse complement strand
GGGCCAGCTTCAACCCGTCGCGCTGAGGGACCCCAGCCACAGCGTGGCGTAGAGCGCCAGCCAGACGGCGTCGAGGAAGTGCCAGTACATGGCGCAGTACACCACCCCCTCGGGGTGGTCGGGGCTGTAGCGGGCCGCGGCCGCCCTTCGCCACACCACCGCCAGCGGCACCAGCCCGCCGATCACGTGGGCAGCGTGCAGTCCAGTGAGCACGTAGAAGGTCCACGCGTACAGGCTGTCGCCGATGCGAAGTTGCGCCTGCCAGAGCCCGACCCAGGCCCACACCTGCACGGCCAGGAACGCCACGCCCAGCAGCAGCGTCAGTCCAGCCCAGGCGCCGGGGTGCCCACGGCCGCGCCGCACGGCACGCACCGTGGCATGCATGGTGGCGCTGCTGGCGAGCAGCATGAGCGTGGAGACGAGCAGCGCCGGCGGAAGCGGCGGCGCATCCTCGGGCACGAACGGCTCCAGTGGATCGTGGCCAAGCCGGACCACCAGATACCCCAGGATGCCGGCCACGAAGAGCACGCCCAGCGTGACCAGCAGCAGCCACATGCCGAACACGCCGGCGGCGTGCCGGCTGCCGGCACCATCGAAGGGATCCACCCGCGTGGCAGTCTTGACGGCCACGGGTGTCGGCCCAGGTCAGGGCGTGTAGGGCTTGAACCGGGCCACCGGCGCGCCGGGGGCGTTCGCCTGCAGCGTGTTCTCCACCTCAGGCGGGTTGCCCTCGAACTGCGTGGCGCGGTACTGGCCCGTGTCGATCAGGCAGAACGCCATCATCAGGATGACGAACGCCATGCTGCCCACGAAGGTGAGCAGGTTGAAGGGGCGATCCCACCGCAGGTGCATGAAGAAGAGCGCCACCAGAGTGGCCTTGATCACGGCCACGCCCAGGGCAATGACCATGTTGAACTCGCCCACGTCGATGTAGCGGACCGCCACCGTGATGGCGGTCAGCACCATGAGGGCCATGCCGGTCGAGACCAGCATCCAGACGGGGACCAGGTGCCCCACCAGGGGGTGCGCCTCGCCGTGACCTGCATTCGCGTTGCCGTGCGCCATGGGTGCCTCAGTGGATGAGATAGAAGAGCGGGAAGAGGAAGATCCACACCAGGTCGACGATGTGCCAGTAGAGGCCGCCCACGTCGACGGGCGTGAAGTAGTCGCTGTTGAAGTCGCCTCGCATGCCCCGCCAGATGAGCCACGCCAGCATGATCATGCCGGCAAGCACGTGGATGCCGTGCAGGCCCGTCATGCAGTAGTAGATGGCGAAGAAGAGGTGCGTGTTGGCGGGCATCTTCGGGTCCGCCAGATGCAGCGACGCATGCTCGAACGCGGGATCCTGCGGGGCCACGGGAAGTCCCTCGGCCTGCGCCTCCTGCCGCGTCGTGGCCAGACCCATGGGCGCCTTCTGGGCCGGCTTGATCGCGCTGGCCTCCACGGGCGGGGTGGCGGCGATGGGCGCCACCGCCGGCGCCGCCGGAGCGGTGGGCACCAGCGTGGCCGCAGGTGCCGCGGGGGCCGTGGTCAGGGTCGCCTTCTCGGCCTCGGCCGCCTCGGTGTGCGGCAGCGTGTAGAAGCCCTTGCCCCACACCAGGTGATCGTGAATCTTGTGGCTGTACTCGAAGTACTTGATCACCATGAAGCCGCACGCGCCCAGGAAGGTGAGCACCAGGCAGAGCACCATGGCGTTCTTGCGGTTGGTCTGGGCGAAGCGCACCGCGAGCGCCATGGTGAGGCTGCTCAGGATGAGCACGCA
>RFOC01000323.1 GCA_009926815.1 Planctomycetota bacterium | reverse complement strand
CGCCGCGGCTGTCTTCGAGGCCGGAGCACCCGTCAGCCGCGACGGCGTGCCCCGTGCGGAGCCGACCTTCCCGCGGGAAGGGCGTCACCGACGGCCCGAGCCCCGGAGCATAGCGGAACCCCGGGGGATGGCTCAACCCCGTTTCGAGTGCAGAATGGGGCCATGCCCCCCCAGGTGGACCTTTCCCCGGCCGGACTGCTGGCGGCCTACGCCCACGGGGCCTTTCCCATGGCCGACGGCCGGTCGGGCCTGGTCCGCCTGTTCACCTGCGATCCGCGGTGCGTGATCCCCCTCGATGGATTTCGCCTGCCGGCGGCCACGCTCCGCGCCATCCGTCGCAGCGACTTCGTCATCCGGACCGACACCGACTTCGAGCGCTGCATGCGACACTGCGCGGACCGGCCGCGCGGCGACTCGGGTTCCTGGATCAGCGAGGCACTGGTGCAGGCCTACGTGAGGCTGCACCGCGAGGGTCACGCGCACAGCGTGGAGGCCTGGCGCGGAACGGAGATGGTGGGGGGCCTCTACGGCGTGTCGCTGGGCGGCGCGTTCTTCGGCGAGAGCATGTTCGTGCGGCCGGACGCGGGCGGCACCAATTCGAGCAAGGCCTGCCTGGCCTGGCTGGTGTCGCATCTGCGGGCGAGGGGCTTCACGCTGCTCGACAGCCAGTACGCCAACGACCACATCCTGTCGCTCGGAGCGCAGGAGATCCCGGTCGAGGAGTACCTGGAGCGGCTCGAGGCGGCCCTGCAGGTGCAGGCGACGTTCTAGGTTCCGTCAGACAGAACCTGGCTGCGGGCGAGCCCGAGTTCGCCGAGGTCCAGTTCGCTCCCGGGCGCATCCACGGTCTCGAATCCCCGGGCTCGCAGGGCCGTGACCAGTTCGCGCAGGTCGCCCGGCACGGGCGCGGTGAAGGACATCGACCGCGGATCGATGGGGTGCTCGAAGGCCAGCCGGGCCGCGTGCAGGGCCTGCCGCTCGATCACCGGCCGGTCCGGATCGCCCGGTAGGTCCAGGTCCGAGGCCCGCAGGTGCTTGCCGTCGTAGAGGTCGTCGCCCGCCAGGGACCAGCCCAGGTGGCTCATGTGCACGCGGATCTGGTGCGTGCGGCCGGTGAGCAATTCCAGCTCCACCAGCGCGAACCCCTCGTAGCGCTCGCGCACTCGGAAGATCGTCTGGCTGGGCTTGCCGGTCTCGTCCCATCGCACCGCGTACATCTCGCGGATGGTGGGGTGCTTGCCCAGCGGCAGGTCCACGCGGTCGGTGTCCGGTTCGGGCCGCCCATGCACCACCGCCAGGTATCGCTTCGACACGGTCCGCTTCTCGAACTGCTTCGCCAGCCGCCAGTGCGCGGTGTCGCCCTTGGCCGCCACCATGACGCCGGTCGTCCACTTGTCGAGCCGGTGCACCACGCCCGGGCGGGCGAACTCCCTGCCCACGCCGCTGAGCGAGCCGCCACTCACGTGCCGGAAGCGCCACGCCAGCGTGCCGCGCTTGTGGCTGCGGGCCGGGTGCACGATGAGCCCGGCCTGCTTGTTGACCACGATCAGGTGCTCGTCCTCGAAGAGCACCTCGAGCGGTATCTCGTCCGGCGGGATGTGCTCCGAGGGTGGCGGAGGAAGCACGGCGATCACGTGGTCGCCCTTGCGGAGCTTCGTGCTCGCCTTGGCCACGCGGCCATTCACGGTGACGGCGTTCTCGTCGATGAGCCGCTGGATCTGCGTTCGGCTGAGGGTGGGCGCGCGATCGACGAGGTAGCGGTCGAGCCG
>RFOC01000322.1 GCA_009926815.1 Planctomycetota bacterium | reverse complement strand
GAACACGCCCGGCAACAACCCCACCATCTCCCGCCGCCAGACCAACACCTCGGTGACCGTGAAGAACGGGCAGACCATCGTGCTCAGCGGCATCCGAACGGAGCAGGAGCAGAAGAGCAAGACGAAGGTGCCGCTGCTGGGCGATGTGCCGGTGCTGGACTGGGTCTTCAGCAGCACCGAGAACATCACGAGCACCAGCGAACTGGTGCTGTTCATCACCCCCGTGGTGGTGGACAACCCGGACGAGAACGACACCAACTTCAACGTGGGCGAACTCGAGCGTCTGCGGGCGCTGGAGAAGCCCATGGACAGCAAGATGCAGGAGATGCAGCGCGACGCGGGCCTGGAGCGGAAGGCCGCCGAGCCGGTGGCGCCGAGTCCCCCGTCGACCCAGCCGCTCCAGCCGATCGAGACGGCGCCGGCCCAGAATGGCTCGAAGCCGTGATCGCCGGGCCCCACGGCCCGCGATCCTGATCCCCTTCGCGGTGCTGGCGGCATGCGTCACCAGCACCGAGCGGAGCGGTCCTTCGCGGGTCCTGACCGGGAACGCCTCGGGCACGGTGGTCACCCGCAATCCCGACGGTTCGGTCACCCGCGATGCCTCGCTGCAGGTCTCGCTGGAGCCCCTGCCGGCCCTGGAGACCGACGGATTCCATGCCCCCCTGCTGTCCGATGCCGATGGCGGCTGGCTGGTCTGGCAGGCCCGGAGCAACGCGGACTGGCCCATGCTGCTGGCCCAGCGAGGCGCTTCCACCGCCGTGAGTGCCTCCGTGGCCCTTCGTCGGCCGGAGGGAGGCGAGACAGCCTCGCGTGGCGACGACCTGCTGCTTGGTCGCATGGCGACTGCCCGAGGCGTGCTGGTGGAAGGCCCACGACCCGACGGGAGCCGGCGGGTCGGCCTTCTCCCGTGGCGTTCGGAGACGCCCCAGTGGCTCGAGGGCGAGGGAGAGGTCAGGGCCTTCGCCTGCCTGGGGCCGCGCGAGGTCTGGGCCTATGCCCGGCGAGGCATCGAGGCCGAGGCCTTCGACCTGGTGGTGGAGCGGCCCGAGGGTCGGCTGGAGTTTCCTCGGCGAGAGGGCGAGAGCTGGATGATGCCGGTCGTGGCCCCGGATGGGGTCTATGGCTGCAGCCTTCGGGACGGGATCCTTGAACTGGCCTTCCTGCCGATCCGATCAGGCGAGCACCTGACGCGCACGCAGGCGGAGCCCGCCATTCTTCGACAGCGCATCTCGATCCGGGCCACCGCCCGGACCGCCTACCAGACCATGGCCGCGGTTCCGCCCGATGCCGCTTCCCTGACTGAAGGCCTGCTCTTCTTCCACCCGGAGATGCGCCGCATGGCGGTCTGGTCACCCCGATCCGGCCGCGTGGCTCTGCTGGCGGAGGGGTCCGTGGCCGCCCGTCAACACGCTCCGGGCACGATGCTGGTCACGCTTCCAAGATCGCTGGTGCTGCAGGAGTGGCCGCCGGAACCTGCCATGGCCCCCCTGCAGGTGCTGCCAGGACTCTGGATCCCATGCGGGAACCTGGCAGGAGCGACGCTTGTTGCTGCGCCCCGCGACAACGGCTGTGGCCTGAGCCGTCTGGGACTGGGTCTGGATACCAAGACGGACCGCTGAGGACGGAGGAGGCTCAGTCCTCTTCTTCTTCTTCGTCGTCGTCTTCTTCGTCGTCGTCTTCGTCGTCGTCGTCGTCGTCTTCGTCGTCGTCGTCTTCTTCGTCGTCGTCGTCGTCGTCGCCTTCTTCGTCTTCGTCGTCTTCTTCGTCGTCG
>RFOC01000321.1 GCA_009926815.1 Planctomycetota bacterium | reverse complement strand
TTCGGGCCTTCCACCTCGTCGAAGCCGCAGTCCACGCTGGCCTTCCGCCACGTCGACTCGATGTGGCGCCGCAGCGCCATCGCGTCGGGATAGAAGTCACGCGTGCCCTTGGGGCCCTGGTGCGTCACGGCCATGGTCGGATGGTACGGAAGCGTCTCAGGCGGCGCTCGCGTCGCCGGGACGCATGGATCGCATCAGGAAGACCGCGGGAAGTCCAGCGAGCGTCCAGCCGAGCCAGCTGTCGAACACCATGACGGCAGTCCAGTCGTTGGGCGCACTCATGAAGGCCCAGACCACCATGTGCGTGGAGAGCACCATGAACGCCACCATGGCCTGCAGCGCCAGGAAGCGCCGCAGCCGACCGTGGCCCGCGCCCGAAAGTCCCACCGCGGCGGCCAGCATGGCGGTGGCGAAGAATTCCACCAGGAAACCCCGCGTGAACATGCGGGCCGCATCCGTCTCCTGGCCGCCCTTCGTGAGGGCCATCATGATCAGCGGACCCCTTCGGAACTGCTCCAGGCGGGCCTGCTCCATGGCCGAGCGGTCGGCTGACGAGGCCGAGGGCGCCTCGGGCAGCGGCGCCGGGTGCACGTACATGCCGCTCGCGGGCGCTGCCTGATCGATGGCCTGGACCACGGCCTCGCCGCCTGGCATGGGATGCATGAACCGGTTGTAGAGCCCTCCGGCCCAGGCGAAGCCGCCCCAGCAGAAGACGAGCACCGAACCGAGCACGATGGAGAGCAGGTAGCGACGCGGCATGCGCGGGAGGGTAGCCCCCAGGGTCCGAGAGCGCGGAAAATGAGGCGGGCTTCCATGGAATTCCGTGATTCGCCATGGGATCGAGCCGCGAGCCCCGATACGTTGACGACCGTGTGGGCTCCAGACGGAAAGGCCTTGGAGTCATGCCTCAACCTGTTCCCTCCCTCCGGCGGATACCCGTTGCATCGTGCGTCGCCACTCGTGTCGGCCTGTTCACGGCCGCGATGCTGGCCCTTCCAGCCATGGCCCAGCAGGGCTGGGCGGCCGGGCCGTCCCTGGCGAGCGTCCAAGCTCGCCTGACTTCCCAGACTGCGCAAGGCCCGACGATCGGACCGTGCCTGCCAGGGAAGTTCGCCACGTCGACCTCCTGGACCGATGCCATCACGCTCGATGACGTGCCCGTCGCGGAACCCTGGCCCCTCTTCGTCCAGCCCTCCGACGGGCGGATCGTCCTGGCGGAGGTGCGGAGCGACCCCGATCACCCAGCGGTGGTGGTGCAGGGAGAGGTGGGGGGTGATGATCGCGGCGTGCAACTCTCGGTGGCGTTCCGCAAGCGGCGGACCCACGAACTGCTCGACCTCCTGAGGGCAACCTGCACCGAGGGCCCCAACCAATGCGGCAGCGCCAGCGTGGACTTCTCGGGGACCATGACGATCCGAACGCCCCTGACCCTCTGCGGGCCAACCATCGTCTCCACCACCGCCGTCCTCGAGGCGATCGATGCCGTGGTGGCGCCGGGCTACGGCCACGACGACGATGTCTGGCATGGCCGATGGTCCTGGCAGGTCCTCAGACACCGACCGGATGGGTCCACCGACGTGGTGCTGGCGGACGACGTGGACCTGATCGCGTCGCCCATCCAGGACAACCGGATCGAGGGTCACGCCACCATCGAACTGTCCTCGGGCATCTACGAGGTGGCGGCGACCCTGCTCTCTCCCTCCGCGATGGCCGCGACCAACCCGGCGGATTTCGCGTCGGAACGCGTGAAGTTGCACGCCTGCGAATCGGACATGATCT
>RFOC01000033.1 GCA_009926815.1 Planctomycetota bacterium | reverse complement strand
TCCGTCAGACGGAACCTAGAGGAATCGACCGATGGCCGGCGTGAGCGGCGCGGGCGGCGGCTGGAGCACCGGGAACGGCAGCGGCGAGAGGCTGCGCAGTCCCGGGATGTCCAGCCCATCCATGCTCCCCGGGTACTCGGCGGGAAGCGCGGGATTCCACTTCTGGCGGAAGAGCTGGTACGCGTCGTTCACGATGCGCATGCGCTCGCGATGGATCACCTCGTAATCCACCTGGCGGACGCGCGCCTCGTTCAGGTAGAAGCCGGCGCCCTCATGGAAGAGCCATGCGCCCTTCGCGCAGACCAGGCGATAGCCCGCATGCTGGACGCGGAGCCCATAGTCCACGTCGCCGAAGTAGCCGTAGTAGCGGTCATCCATGGCGCCGACCCGGTCCAGGACGTCGCGGCGGATCAGCATGACGTCCCCCACCAGGAACGGATCCTCCATGAAGGCGGCGCCGGCGTGCTCCGACACGAGATGCGAGAAGTTCCGCACGTCGGCGATGTTCCTGGGCATCTCCGGGGGCGTGACCACGTGGTGCGGGAAGCAGTCCACGTAGTTGGAGCAGGCCCGGACAAGGCCGTGGGCTGGATCCGCCGCCGCCACCTGACGCATGCGCTCGATGCAGTCGGCCGTCAGGATCATGTCATGGCTGACGAACAGCAGGTCACCCTGCGCCATCGAGAAGCTGTACGCGCAGCCTCGGGTGTAATGCTGATGCTTGCGGAACTGGATGATCCGCATGCGGGACTGGACTCGGCCACGCGCTTCCACGAGCAGCGGCGCCACCTCGCGGCCCGCGTCCGAGGCATCGTCGATGAAGAGGAACTCGAAGTCCTTCGGCTGCCCGAACTGCGCCACCGCCCCGATCACCGACTGGATGCACGACGGCGTGATGGGCGCGATGTTTCGGAAGTTGACCGCGATGGTCAGCATGGGTCAGGACCGCTTCCGAACCAGTGTAGACCTTCGCGCCAGAGGCACCGCCCGACGGGCGGCGCCCCTCCCGGGGTGGCGAGAGCCCCTTGGGGGCTCCGCCGAGCGACGCGTGAAGTGCAGTGGACCTGATCGGGCTCGAACCGACTACCTCTTCCATGCCATGGAAGCGCTCTCCCAAATGAGCTACAGGCCCAGGGAAGTGACATGAGTTGTGCACCGGATCCCGTGATCCGGCGGGCCGACGAGTGTACCCGAAGCCCCCCTTCCCGCCAGCATGCCCACCGGCCGCCGGCGGGACCCCAAGGAAGGCGGGTCAGGCCGTGGTCAGGGCCTCGGCCAGCGTGCCCTTCTGCACCACGCCGACCCACTTCTTCACCATCTGGCCGTTCTTGAACAGCATGACGGTGGGAATGCTCTGGATGCCGTACTTCACGGCGACGCTCTGGTGGTGATCCACGTTGACCTTGCCCACCTTGGCCTTGCCCGCGGTCTCCGTGGCCAGCGCATCGATGGTCGGTCCAAGCGCGCGGCATGGCATGCACCACTCGGCCCAGAAGTCGACCAGCACCGGAACGGTGCTCTTCAGGACCTCGGACTCGAAGTTGGCGTCGGTGAACTCAAGCGTGCTGGGGCTGGCCATGGGTGCCTCGGGATTCGGTGGATGTGCCGCAGGCGGACCCCCCGCCTTCGGGAGCGGGATCCTAGCACCTGCCCAGCGCCCCAAGCACGGCCCGAAGCTGCGCGTGTTCCGCCACATCGTGGACACGCAGCACCGCCGCTCCGCCGACGATCGCCTGGACCGCGGCCGCCAGCGTGGCGGGCAGTCGATCCGCCGGATCGCCAGCGCCCGAGACCGCACCCAGGAAACTCTTGCGGCTCAAGCCGACCAGCAGCGGAACCCCGATCGCCTCGAATTCCCCCAGTCGGGCGAGCATGGCGAAGTTCTGCTCGACGCTCTTGCCGAACCCGAAGCCTGGATCGACCAGCATGCGGGCACGAGGGACGCCGGCCTGCTCCGCCGCCATGCGTCGCTCGACCAGGAACGCGGACACGTCCCTGACCACATCCGCGTACTCGGGCGGCTGCAGGTACTGGTGGCTGTAGCGATCCTCGCCCGGCGGGACGCGACGATGCATGAGCACCAGCCCCGCACCCGCACGGGCCACCAGGGGCATCAGCCGGGCATCCTCCAGGCCGGCGCTCACGTCGTTCACGATCCAGGCCCCCGAGCGCATCGCCGCCTCGGCCACTTCCGCCAGCGTGGTGTCGATGCTGATGGCCACGTCGCTGCGTTCGCGGATGCCCCGAATGACGGGAACCACGCGGCGGATCTGCTCCTGGGCAGGCATCCGTTCCGCTCCCGGTCGCGTGCTCTCGCCCCCCACGTCGATCAGGTCGGCTCCCTGCCGCACCATGTCCAGGGCGTGAGCCACGGCCGACGCGACATCCAGACTGCGTCCACCGGCATGGAAGGAATCCGGCGTGCAGTTGACGATGCCCATGAGGCGAGGGCCACGCGATCGCTCGCCCAGAAGCGCCTCGATCCGCTCGGCGGGCGCCTGCACCGTCTCGCGGGTCCCGTTCACGGCTCGCGCGCGCCCTGCTCGTCCACGGCGGGAGCCGTCTCCTCCGAGGGTCGGGTTCGGATGCGGTAGAGCTCCGCCATCACGCCAATGACACCCGAGGGCACCATGGTGGCGGTCTCCACGCGAGCGTCCTGCACCTGCATGGCGAAGGCGACCGGCTCGAGCGTGGGCGGCGCATCGGGCAGTTCCAGCCCTCCACCCGGGAGGCTGGACGCCGCCTGCCGGACCACCGCGAGCAACGAACCCACGCCGACGTAGGCCTCGACATCGGGCCGTGGCAGCAGCCAGGTCCGAAGCGCGGCGATGGCGGGACTGCCCTCGAGCGACGCGCCGCCCTCGATGGTCTGGATGCAGCGCTTGAGCACGTCAGGACGCTGGCTGAAGGTGACCAGCATGCCGTCCGGGAAGGTCTTGACGAAGCCCGTGGCCCCGCGCGGACCGAACACCAGCGTCTGCGTCATGCGGCGCATGGGGTTGGGTCTCGCGCGTCCGCCGGGCGCGGGCTGCTCCACCACGCTCCAGGCATCGGCGATGGCGCCGTCCTTCGTGGTCTTGTCATCCTCCCACACCACCCGGGTCTCCATGCCGTCACGGGTGCCCGAGAGGCCGGTCATCCACGACTTCAGCAGCTCGCGCGCCTTGGCGGGATCCTGGGTTCCCAGCCACAGGCAGGCCTCGTTCAGCAGTCCTCCACCCACCACGCCGAGCTTGCTGGGATAGATGGCGAACTCCACGCGGCTGATGAGTGCCCGATTCGCCATGATCCACTCCGGCATGCCGGGCGCCTGCGGCGCCAAGGGCCGAAGCTCCTCCACGGCCTCCACGCCTCCGATGCCACCCGGGTCGATGGAGGCCGCCAGCACCACGGGACCCGCGGGAAGGTGCGACAGTCCGACCGCGTCTCCCGCCGGCCCGCCACGCGTCGCGCGGCCGAGCGGCTTGGCCGGATCCATGATGGCGAAGCTTCGGGACGAGACGCCCAGCGGATCGAAATCCACGCCGAGCACGCCATCGAGAAGTCCATCGGCCGGATCCGCGGGCTCCACGGCATCCACGGCGTCCGGCGCGCTTCCGGCGGGTGTGGGCTCGGCGGCGGGCGGAGCGGCGGCGGGACCCCGCTCCAGGATCTGCTGCATCTGCTTCACGTCCTCCTGGGTGACCGTGCCGTCCCCATCCAGATCGGCCCGACCACCCTTCTTGCCCATGTCGACCAGCAGCGCGCCCATGTCGCCGGAGTCCACCTCGCCGCTCCCGTCGATGTCGCCACGAAGTTCCTCGCCGACCGTCGCTCCGCCCGCGGCCGCACGTCGCGAACGCGAGGGCGGACGCCCCAGCCGCTGATCGCGGGCCTGCCCCGAGGCGCCGGCGCTTCGCATGGCGGCGCCCTGACGTCGGGCATCGGCCGTGGCCTCGGGTCCCGCCCATGCACCCAGATCTCCACCGGTGAGCACGCCGAAGCCTCGCTCCCCCAGGTGCGACTGCAGCCATGCCGACATGCCGGCGGAGATGGCGTAGGCATCGACCAGCCGTCGATCGGTCGACAGCAGCACCCGTCGATCGAGCGTCCGCGCATGGAGCGAACCCAGTTCGGGATGACGATGCACGACGCCCTCGGGCGTCTCGACCTTCTCGAAGTTGGCCTGCAGGAACACCTGCGCATCCGTGACCGGAACCAGCATGGCCGGCACGGGCTTGCTCTCCTGCATCTGGAACCACATCACGAACGCGCCGGACTCGTCGATGCCGCCACCCAGGCCCAGCCGGCTCTTGAAGAGATCGATCGGACGCATGGGCAGCGCCGCCTCGCCCTCCCCCAGGCTGGCCAGACACTCGGCCAGGTCATCCGCGGCCAACTTGGGATTCGGCATGGCCACCAGGCTGATGGCCTTGGTGGGCACCAGATCCAGCGTCTGCCGCCACGCCGCGGCATCCGGGACGCGGCGCACCGGTGGATCGACGGGCGAGGCCCCCAGCAGGGTCAGGGCGAGGGGGATGAGCACGGATCGGGACAGGGTCATGAAGGCCTCCGGTTTGAACCCGCCGGACGGGTGACGCGTGCACCCGAGTTCCGGAACCCCCTACTGTACGCCCTCATGACGGAGGTCTCTCCCATCCCCTGCCTGACCGGATGCCTGGCGGCCATGCTTCTGGCGTGGCTGCTCGGGGCGGCCCTGCGGTCGCTTCGCATGCGTCATGCGTGGATCCTGAGTGGCGTGGTCGCCGGCGTGACCCTGGGATCCTCGGGCCTGGGCCGGATCGCGCCTCTGACGCAGGCCTGGCTCTTCCAGGGCGCGGTGACCGAGCGGAGCGAGGCCTCGCTGGCGGAGCGCACGCTCGAGGTGGCGCGTGCGGCCTCGGGCTCGCGGGCGGCATCGCTGGATCCGGCGGACGAGACTCGCCTGGAGGCCGAGGTCATGGCCACGCGCGAACGACTGCGGAACGCGAGGGAAACATTCGACTTCCCGGCGATGTGGCTGGTCTCCCTGCTCGCCACCTTCGTCCTGATCGGCGCCTCACCCCTGCTGGGCCGGGTGGCCTGGTGGCGAGGCGGGGCGCCGGCGGTCGGCGTGTGGAGTGCCGCGCTGCCGGTGGCGGGACTGCTGACGGCCCTTTCGCTCCACGGCTCCATCTCGCCGCAACCCTGGTGGGTCATCGCCGCGGCGATCGCGTGCGTGGGTGGCGCACCTCCACGCATCCGCGATCGCTGGATCACCGCGCAACTGGCCGGTCCGCTGGCTGGTGGCGTGGAGGTGGCATGCGCGGTGGCGGGCATGGTCGCGATGGTGCTGGCGATGGCCGGCGCGGTGGCGGGCATCTGCAACGAGCCGGCGTGGCTCATGCCGTGGGCGGGCATGCTGGTCGCGTGGGGCCTGGCCTGGGCGCCAGCCCCGGCGCTTCGTCGACTGGCTCGCGTGGCCCTGGCGGGCATCGTGGCCATCGCCTGCACCCGACTGGATCTGGCCGCGGACTGGCGCGGCTGGATGACCCTGTGGACCCTGGTGGCCATCGAGGATCTGCGATGGCTGGGCGCCACCTTCGGCCTGATGCTCTGGGGAAGGCTGGGCTGGACGAAGTCGCTCCGGGTCTGCCTGCCCCTGGCGGACAGCTCGCAGTCCGTGGCCGCGCTCGCCTCCATCGCGCTGCTGACGAACGCCGTGCCCGCCTGGATGGCCGCCGCCATGATGGTGGCCGCCGCGGCCGTGTCGCTCATGGAGCCGCTTCGGCGAAGCACCGCCGAGCACCTGGAGCGGACGCTCTCGGGCGCGTGAGCGGATTCAGCGAGCCAGCGCCTGCTCGATCGCCTGAGCCAGCGCGGCATCGCCGGGCTTCACGCTGCTGGCGTACATGGCCACCGGCTGGCCGTCCTTGCCCACCAGGTACTTGCTGAAGTTCCATCCCGGCAGCTTGCCGGTGCGCGTCCCGAGGAACTCGTAGAGCTCGCTCTGACCGCTGCCCGCCTTGACCTGGACCTTCTCCAGCATGGGGAAGGTGACCTTGTACTTCGTGGAGCAGAAGTCGCGGATCTCGGAGGCGGAGCCGGGTTCCTGCCCGCCGAAGTCGTTGCAGGGCACGCCCAGGACCACCAGCCCACGCTCGCGATACTTCTGGAAGAGCGCCTCCAGGTCCGCGTACTGCGGGGTGAAGCCGCAGCGACTGGCCACGTTCACCAGCAGGACCACCTTGCCCTTGTAGTCGGCGAGGTTGGCGGGCTGGCCATCGAGCGTCTTCATCTGGATCGAGTGCATGGAGCGGTCCTTCCACTTCTGGGCGAGTTCGGGAGTCTGGGGGGCGGACTGGGCGCAGGCGAAGCCGGTGACGGCGGCCAGGCTGGTGGCGGCGGCGAGCACGAGTCGATGGAGCAGCTGGGGCATGCGAGGCCTTTCGCCGGGCGTTTGGGCATGGATTCCCTGAGTTAGGATCAACCGCGTGATGCACGGATCGCAGATCACCGCGCCGCCGCCCCCCGGGCCACCGGCCCTGGTCGACCTCTCGGGACCACGGGCCAGCGCCGTGATGACCCGGGTCCGGCGCATGCTGGCCACCTTCGGCGATCCCTCGATCGCGCTGCGGCGAGCCGCCGATGCCGCCGATGGTGCCGCGCGGATCCTGGGCACGGCCGCTGGAAGGATGGGCTCGTCGCTGGGCCTGACCGCCGGAGCCGTGACCGCCGGCACGAAGCTTCCCGAGGATCGACCGCTCTGGATCCTGGGCGACCTTCGCGGCGATGCGCTGGCGCTGGCGACGGCGCTCGCCTTCGTGGACGAGGCGGATGGTGCCGAGGGCGCCGCCTTCGTGGCCCTGCTGGGTGACTGGTGCGGCGGCGTCTCGGGCGATGCGGCCACGGCGGCCATGGTGCTGGAGCGGTTCAACGCCTCGCCGGACCGGACGCTGCTGCTGAAGGGCGACCGCGAGTGGCTCGCCTCGGCCGATCCGGATGCCGCGCTTCCCGAGGCCCCGCACGCCGGCCGAATGCCCATCCGAGATGAGCATGCGGCGATGCACCGTCGATGGATGGATGCGCTCTCGCAGGTGATGCCACACGTGCCCGTGGCGGCGCTGCTCAGCGACGGAACCCTGCTGGCCCACGGATCGGTGCCTCGCCCTGCGCGGCTTGCCGCCCTGGCCGACTGGAACCAGCTGCAGTCGAGCGAGCCCGCCCTGCGTGACCTGGCCTTCGGTCGACTCCATCCGCGCGAGGAGCGCGTGCAGGCCGGCGAACGGGAGGGTGGCGTGATGGCCGGCTGGGCGGACTTCCACGAGGCCATGACCCATCTGTCCCGACTGGCCGACCGTCCGGTGCAGCGGCTGGTGCGGGGCCAGGACGCGGCGCCCGAGGGCCACCGCTGGTTCCGGTCCTGCGGCGAGGGCCGCGTGCTGACGCTGACCACGATGGCCGACCGGATCGGGGGCGGATCCGGCGATGGCCGCCGCCATCCCTGCGTGGCCCGACTCAAGTCCGGGCGGCTCCGCGTGGTGCAGCTGGACCTGCCCGAGGACGTGATCCACCTGGCGGAGCAGCTCTTTCCGCCGCAGGGCAAGGACGCGTCGGCGCCCGCCTCCCTGCCCGCGCGGGTGGCTGCTCGTCATGCCGCGACGATGCCGGTGGCGCCGGTGCAGGACGCTGCGCGAGCGCCGGATCCGGCCGACGATGCCCGCCGGGAGCCCGTGGCCATGGACATGGCGTTCGAGCGTGGCCTGCGACTGCTGAAGTCGCGGGCGTGGGGCGGTGCGCGGGACGCGTTCCGCGAGGTCACCTCCCCCGGCGCGTTGCGCGACGCCGCACTGATGAACCAGGCGGTGGCGTGCCTGGGACTGGGTGCACCGGGACACCAGGATGCGCTCGCCTGCCTCCGGCAGCTTCGACAGGCGCATCCGCGCCGCGCCGAGGTGCACTTCAATCTGGGCATCGCCTTCCTGGCTGGCGAGCGGAATCCGAGCGAGGCCGTTCGATCCCTCCGCCTGGCGGTGGAGATCGAACCCGATCTGGCCGACGCCTGGTGGGCGCTGGGCCTGGCGGCCGCCATGCGCCACGACGCGGCCACGGCCGCCTCGGCGTTCGCCCGCGCCGCGGAAGGCGGCTGCGAACTGCCCGCGCCGGGTTCCCTGCACGGCGGCATCCCCATCCGCGAACTGGCCCCGGCCATGGACGCGCTCCGTGGACTGGCCCGGCATCAGCCCGCGGCGGACACGAGGTTCGTGGCGCTGCACGCCTGAAAACGTGGCCGGCCCCAGGATGGATCGGGACCACGATCCGCACCTGAGGCCGGTCGAGATGATCGTGTCAGTGACGGTGGGCGATCAGAGCACCAGTCGGATGCCCGCGCAGTTGCGGAGCCTCTCGAAGAAGCCCAGCCGCTGCTCGTCGTTCTCCACGGTGGTGTCGACGCTCATGCTGCACCAGCGGCCACCGGAGCTCCGGCGAAGCTCGCCCAACTTCACCGGATGTCCCTCGAAGGCCTGCTGCACGGCCAGACGGATGTGGGCTTCCTGGCCCGCGATCACGCGGTAACCCCACTCGCACGGGTAATCCATCTGCGGCCATCCTTCCCTGTCGCGTTCGCTCATGTGTGGTGCCTCCTGACGGGAACACCGTCGATAATGACGCGGGCTCCGGCAAGAAATCATTCGCGCCGCGCGCGGTTTTTGTGTGACCGACCGGGTCGGAATGGCGATTTCAGCGTTCCAGCGGCAGTCGACGGGCCATGTCGACCCAGGCCTGGTGCGACGCCTGGAGCTGCACCATGGAGTCGCCGCCGAACTTGTCCAGGAAGGCCCGCGCGATCTCGAAGGCGACCACGTTCTCCAGCACCACGCCCGCCGCGGCGATGGCACTGATGTCGCTGCGCTCGTAGGCGCTGTTCACGGCCGCCTTCGTGTTCAGGTCCACGCTGGGCATGCCCCGCAGCAGCGTGCTGATGGGCTTCATGGTTCCAGTGACCACCACGGGCATGCCGTTGGTCATGCCGCCCTCGAGGCCGCCCGCGTTGTTGGTGGTGCGCACGAAGCCCAGATGCGGCTCGTTGCGGCGCGCGGCGTCGAAGGCGATGGGATCGTGCACCTGGCTTCCGGTGCGGAAGGCGCACTGCCGACCCATGCCGATCTCGACGGCCTTGAAGGCCTGGATGCCCATGACCGCGGCGGCCAGCCGGGCATCCAGTCGCTCGTGCCACTGCACGCAGGTGCCCAGACCGATCGGGCAGCCGAAGACGTGCGCTTCCACCAGACCACCCACCGTGTCCTTCTCCACCTTCGCCTGATGGATGCGATCGATGAGCCCCGCAGTGGCCTGCGGGCAGGGCATGCCCACCTCGCTGGCGTCGCGGGCCGCGCGGAGGGACTTCCAGTTCTCCGGCGTGACCACCGCGGTGCACTCCACATCCAGGCTGGCGCGCACGAACGCGAAGCTCTCGATGCCGAAGGGCCGGAGCATGCAGCGGGCCAGCGCCCCTGCCGCCACGCGCGCGGCGGTCTCGCGCGCGCTGGCGCGCTCGAGCGTGGTGCGGCAGTCCGTGGTCAGCCACTTCACGCTGCCCGCCAGGTCGGCGTGGCCCGGCCTGGGCTGGTGCACGGGCGGTGTCCTCGCGGCATCGTCCAGCCGGCTGTCCTGGTTGGGCACGCGAAGCACCACCGGGCCGCCCATGGTGCGACCGCGCATGACGCCCGTGAGCGGTTCGGCGGCGTCGGTCTCGATGCGCTGTCGAGCTCCGCGACCGTAGCCCGCCTGGCGCCGACGGAGTTCCGCGTTGATGAAGTCCAGGTCCACCTCAAGACCGGCGGGAAGGCCCTCGATCACGGCGAGCATGCCGGGGCCGTGACTCTCGCCGGCGGTCATGAAGCGAAGCGACATGCGGGCGATGATACGCGCCGGGACGCGGCGAACCGTGGGACTCAGGCGTCCACGACGGTCTCGATGGCGGAGGCCGCTGCCGGTTCGCGCATGGCCGCCCACCACCAGATGCCGGCGGCCAGCGCGGCGAAGACCGCCAGCGAGCCGAAGGCCGCGTCCATGTTCCACCACTCGGCGATGTTGCCCACGAGCGGCACGCCCGGCACGTCACCCAGCAGGTGGATGGCCAGGATGGCGAGCGCCATGCCGGTGCCCCGTTCGGCGGGGTGCACCACCTGCACCAGCTGCGCGTTCACCGGACCCGTGCTCATGACCAGGGCCAGGCACGCCATCGTGATGCTGGTCCACACCAGCCAGGACTCATGGACCAGCACGACCATGAGCACGCAGGGCACCGCCACGAGGCTGGTGATCGCGCACACCCGCAGGTGCGCAGATCCGCATCGCGTCGACCATGCGTCGCTCCACCAGCCTCCGGCGAGCGTGCCCACGAGCCCCGTGCACGCCACGATGGCGCCGAAGATGCTGCCGGCCTCCGGGCCAACCATGCCCTTGGACTTGTCCAGGTAGAGCGGCGCCCAGTACGCCAGGCTGCCGAAGCAGGCCGTCTGGGCGGCGTAACCCAGGGTGCAGCGGCGCCACCTCGCGTTGCCCCACATGGTCATCAGCGAAGCCAGCGTGGGCGGCGCGTGCCCTCCCGCATCATGGCCTTCCATGGCGCCGCGCGGCGGATCGCGGAGCAGATAGATGAGCACGGCAAGCACCAGTCCGGGCCCACCCGCGATCAGGAAGGCGTGCTTCCAGCCCCAGTGCGCCCCCACGACGCTGCCGATGGTGAAGCCGATGGCGGCGCCGACCGGAATGGCCGCGTTGAAGACGGACATCACCCGGCTTCGCAGCGATGGGCCGAACTCGTCCGCCAGCAGCGCAGGCGCCACGCTGGCGTACGCGGCCTCGCCCACCCCGGTGACGGCGCGCACCAGCAGCAGGCTCCAGAAGCCCGCGGCCCACGCGCCCGCCGCGGTCAGCACGCTCCAGAAGGCCACCGCGAAGGCCAGCATGTGCAGACGATTCACCCGATCGGCCAGCAGTCCGAAGAACGGGGCCGCAAGCGTGTACACCAGGATGAACGCCGAGTAGAGCCATCCGCTCTGGCCGTCGGTGAGCGCCAGGCCCCCCTGCGCCTCCGGCCTCTGGAGCATGGGCAGCAGGCTGCTGATGACGAAGCGGTCGGCGTAGTTGAGCAGGTTGAGCGAGCTGAGCACGGCCAGCGCAAGCCACGCCTGCCGACCCAGCACCGCGCCACTCATGGAGCCACCGCCTCGTCGACCAGGCTCCGGAACAGGCCGGGTGGGGCGGCGCGACCGGCGAAGAGGCTGAACTGCATCTGCGCCTGCCGCACGAACATGGCGGTGCCATCCACCACCCTGGCGCCGCGCGAGGCCGCCTCACGCACCAGCGGCGTGCGGCGCGGTCGGTAGACGGTGTCCATGACGACCACGCGATCATCGAGCGACACGTCGTCGGGAAGCGGGCTGGCCGCGGCATCGGGGCCGCCCTCCATGCCCAGGCTGGTCGCGTTCACGAAGGCATGGAAGCAGCCGCAGGCGATCTCGCTGGCACGTCCCGACACCACATGCGTCTGGCCGCCTCCCGGCAGTGGCTGCCGGTGCAGGTCACGCTCGATCGCCTCGGCACGCGACTGCGTGCGGTTGAACACCACCACCCGACCGCCCGCCAGCGCCAGGCCCGTGGCGATGGCGCGAGCCGCGCCTCCCGCGCCCAGGACCGCGACGCGGAGCCCCTTCCAGGCCTCCCGCGCCTCCGGCCCTGCCGGAACCGCGGATGGTTCCATGCCCGAGGCCAGCGCCTCCGAGGCCGACGCCGGGATGGACAGGGCCTCCGCCAGCGCGCCCACCGCGGCGGGCGCGTCGGTGTTGGCCGCGTGCAGCGAACCCTGGCGCACCAGCAGCGTGTTGGCGGCGCCGCACCGCGCGGCCACCTCGTCCAGCGTGCCGCCCGCCTCGCGCACGAACCGCACCAGGTGCTCCTTGTGCGGCAGCGTCACGCTGAGGCCCGCCAGATCCAGCGGCTTGAAATCCAGCATGGCGGAGAGACTGGCCTTGAAGTGCTCCCACTCCGGCGGCACCGGCCACGGCACGTAGCAGCCATCGAAGCCGACGGACGCGAAGCCCGCGTTGTGCAGACGAGGGCTGAGCGAGTGCTCGATGGGCCAGCCCACCACGCCGAACACGCGGGTGGCCGCGCCGATGCGATCGAAGCCGTACTGCTGACGAAGCTGCGGCACCGTGAGTTGGCCGGGCGCGGTGCCCATGTCGCCCTGCGCCTTCGCGTAGCACATGAATCCGCCGAACTTCGGGCTGAGCACGCGCGAGGCGATGCCCGGCCCACCCATGCAGATGACCACCGTGGGCTTGGGGGCCTGCCGCATGAGCTCGAAGGCCTCCAGGCAATCGCGCACGCTTCGCGCACGCCAGGCCACCTTGGCCACCGCGCAGGCGGGGTCCTCCCACATGCGCGAGAGTCGGCGCACCAGGTCGGTCGGACGGGTCTGAAAGTCGTGAAAGCTCTCGATGAGCCCCGTCTTGAGGTCGCGCACCTGCCGCTCGTGGTCCACCGCGAGCAGCACCTTCTGCCGCAGATTGGCGCTGCGTTGCAGGCAGTCCTGCTCGAAGTCGATGTATCGCGGTCCCTCGGTCGCGGTGCCGATGGCCTCGAGCATGCTCACGCGGTCGGTGTCCTCGCCTCGCCAGCCACCGCCCTCGGCCGCACCGCGGATGGTGACGATGCAGGGCACCGGGCTCTGCCGGACCAGCCGCAGGATGCATGCCAGACCGGACGGATCCTCCGCCAGGGCATCCACCCGCCACTCGATCAGGCGGGCGCCGGCGGCCACCTCGTCGGCCGCCATGTGCAGGGCCTCGTCCACCTCGCCGGGCGCCTCCACGGGAATGGCCGACACGATCAGCGTCATGCGCCGCAGTGTAGATGCCGCGGCGCGTAGCATCGGGCCATGCGCGACGAAGCCGTGGACCGGACCCTGGAGAGCCTGCACGCCCACCTGAAGGGCTTCATCCGATTCGATGGCGACCGCGTGGCCATCAAGGTGATCGTGGCGCCGGATGGCGCCATCGTGGCGCCGGTCATGGAGTCGATGCTCCGAAGCGTGGACGTGGCGCTCGAACTTCCGGACGAGGGCGAGGATGGCGTGCAGGTCATGGTGACCATGGAAAGACTGGATCCCGAGGGTCCGCTGGCCGGGCTCTGCGACCGCTGGCGGGCGTACCACGGCGAGCCCGAGGATGTCCGATGGGCCCGCATGACGCCCGATGCGGCCCGGCACCAGCAGTGGTTCGTGGACGGCGAGGCCCTGCTGCAGGCCAATCGACTGGCCAAGGATGAACCCGGCCTGCTGAAGGCGCTCAATGCGGCGCCCCGCCACTTCCTGAAGGCGCTGTGCGCGGCGTCGAGGGCCCCGGCGGAACAGCCCGTGGCCGTCGGCGTGGACCCCGGCGGGATCGACGTGCGCCGTGCCCATGACGTGGTGCGTCTGCCCTTCCCGGCCCGTCTGGAGACGGCGGCGGCCGTGCGAAGCTTCATGGAAAGCACCTCGCCACCCTTCATGCCGGGCAACGCCTGAGACCGGTGCGCCGCGGCTTAGAATGCCCGGACCCAAGGAGGTCCCCATGGCCGATGGAAGTCATCACAAGAGCCAGAGCGAGCAGAAGTTCGCCGGCAGCCTGAACCACGCCATGATCGACGACGCCGCCGCGGACGCGGCGCAGGCCTGCGCGAACAACTTCGGCAAGCCGGGCCATGAGGACATCACGAAGTGCTACATCGACCAGCGCTACGAGGGATACACCGCGGAGAACCAGGAAACCTGGCAGATCCTGTTCGACCGCCAGATGGCGTTCCTGAAGGACAACGCCAGCCAGACGTACCTGCGCGGCGCGGAGATCATCAACCTTCGTCGTGATCGCGTGCCGCCCCTGAAGGACATCAACGCGCGGCTGTGGCCGCTCACGAAGTGGCAGAGCCGCGCGGTGCCTGGCTACCTGCCGCCCAAGGCGTTCTTCGCGTGCCTGGCGCGCCGCGAGTTCCCGACCACGATCGTGATCCGGCCCAAGGAGTCGATCGACTACCTGCCCGAGCCGGACATCTTCCACGACATCTTCGGCCATGTGCCCCTGCACGCGGATCCCACCTTCGCGGACTTCCTGCAGACCTACGGCCAGGCGGCGCTGACCACCGACGACCCGAAGGAA
>RFOC01000320.1 GCA_009926815.1 Planctomycetota bacterium | reverse complement strand
GGGCTTGGTGCTCTCCGGGATCCGTGTCAGACTGAAGGGCACCCCCTTCCGGAGATCCGGGCCATGCTGAACCAGCCAAACCTGTCGCACCTGCACAACCGCGTCCGAACCCTGTCCGCCACCCTTGCTGCGCGCCTGCGCTGCCTGGCCATCACCGCCGCCATGGGCCTGCTGTGCACGCTGGCGGTGGCCAACCCGCCGTGTCCGGCCGACCTGGACGGCGATGGTGAGGTGAGCGGAGCCGACATCAGCCTGCTGCTGCTGAACTTTGGCCCTTGCCCGGTGGATCCGCCGGTGATCAACTCGGTGACTCCAGGCTCTGGCCCCACCGCGGGCGGCACCACCATCACCATTCTGGGTTCTGCCCTGGCAGGAGCCAGTGGCGTGACCGTGCGAGGGGTGGCCGCCACCAGCGTGACCGTGGTGAGCGACACCACCGTGACGGCGGTCACGCCACCCGGGGCGTTGGGTGCGGCCAATGTGCAGGTAACCACGCCGGGCGGCACGGCCACGCTGAGTGGCGGTTTCACGTATGGCAACGCACCGCCGCCACCAAGCTGGTGCACGGTGCTGGAGCAGACCCCGAACGCCACCGTGGTGCCCGATGCCACGCTGCGCGCGGCCATCACCGCCACCAACCTGCCCTGGCGCGTGCGCGACACGGGCACGGGCATCGAGATGGTGCTGATTCCGCCGGGCACCTTCACCATGGGGTGCAGCGCGTCGAACGCGCACGGCTGCGACAGCGACGAAACGCAGCACCAGGTCACGCTGACGCAGGCCTTCTACATGAGCCGCACCGAAGTGACGCAGGCGCAGTGGGTGGCGAAGATGGGCAGCAATCCGAGCTACTTCAAGAACGCCAGTTCAGCGGTGCCTTCCAGCCAAGTGCCCAACCGCCCGGTTGAAACTGTGAGCTGGAACGACATCCAGCCGTTCTGCACCAATACCGGCATGCGCCTGCCCACCGAGGCTGAATGGGAATACGCCTACCGCGCGGGCACCACCACGGCGTTTCACGGCATGCCGGGCTACCTGAACGGCACGAATGATGACAACCAGTTGGGCACCATCGCGTGGTTTGACGGCAACAGTAACGGTCAGACGCGCCCTGTGGGCGGGAAGGCCGCCAACGGATTTGGGCTCTATGACATGTCGGGCAACGTGTGGGAGTGGTGCCAGGACTGGTATGGCACCTATGCGTCAGGCGCGCAGACCAACCCGACGGGTCCCGGTAGCGGTAGCTACCGTGTGTTGCGCGGCGGCTTCTGGTTCAAATACTCCTTCATCTGCCGCGCTTCGGACCGCGACGGCGGCACGCCCGACTTCTGCTCCAGCGACATCGGTTTTCGTGTCGCGAGGACTCCGTAATTCCCTCTTCCCATCTTCTCTCTTTCCTTTTCCCTTTCTGAAAACCGCACGCACCTGAACCCCACGCATGCGGCTTGGGGCAAAGGAGTTTGCGGCGGTCGGAGAGGGACGGGCTGTTCTCACCCGTGAATCATGCGACCCTCGGTCGCCAGCACCGCTTCGTGGATGCTCTCCGCCATCGTCGGGTGCGCGTGCATGGTGGTGATGATGTCCTCGGCGGTCGCCTCGAGCCGCTTCGCCACGCAGATCTCGTGGATCAGCTCACTCGCGTTCTCGCCCACGATGTGCGCGCCCAGGATCTCACCGTACGGCTCGCTGGTGATCACCTTCACCAGGCCCTCGTTCGCGCCGTCGGCGATCGCCTTGCCGTGGCTCTTCAGCTGGTACATGCCCACGTGGTACTTCAGGCCCTTCTCCTTGGCCTGTGCCTCGGTCATGCCCACGCT
>RFOC01000319.1 GCA_009926815.1 Planctomycetota bacterium | reverse complement strand
CGTGTTCTCCGACCGGGCCCGCGAACTGGTCGAGAAGTGCGAGCGGCAGGGTGGACTCTCGCAGGCCGACGGCGAGGCGCTCATTCGCGAGGGGACCACGCGCATCTTCAAGTGGACGGGCCAGGCCCGCGATCAGGGCCTGTACCAGGACCTCTCAGGGGCCGGGTTCAAGATCGCGGCCGACATCGCCTGCTTCGAGTCCCACCACCTGAACCATCTCACGCCCAACACGCTCTGCATGGACCTGTACGTGGCGGCCATGAAGAAGTGCCTGGGCGAGATGGACGAGGAGGCGTTCGAGGGGCGGGCCAGCGTGGTCCTGGGAAGGCTCGCCCGCGTCGCGGACCGAGACTGGCTTCGGCTGCACTTCAGGCACCTCAGTCACGCGGAGATCGACGCGTATCAGGCGAGTCAGGTCACCGAGGCGGAGATCGCCGACATCGTCACGGCGCTCGTGGGCACGCTGCGCGGCGAGCCGTTCCAGCTGCAGGAGCTCAAGCATGCGGGCTTCAAGGATTTCACCGAGGGTCCCAGCGAGGACACGCCCGTGCTCCTGCGGCAGGACGCCTATCGCGCCCTCACCGAAATCGTGCGATTCATCGGGCGGCGCGGGCAGGTGATTCTGGCGGGTCACACGGCTCGCTTCGGCGAGATCGAGGAGCGCTTCTACGCCACCACGCCCAGGGGACGCGCGCTCTATGACCGGTGTCTGGCGGAGGCGGATGCCATGCGTGATCGCGACCCCGGATTGCCCAGGCGTGATCCGGCCGCCTACGAGACGGCCTACGCGAAGCCGTTCGCCGCGTTTCCCAAGACCCTTCCCGAACTGCTTCGTCAGGGACTGGTGTACGGTCGCTACGCCCCCACGCCGCGCGGCGTGGCGGCCCGCGGTTCGCTGGCCACCTGGGACATCCATGCACTGGTCGATCAGGGCTTCGCGCAGGTGGAGGGCCTCCGCTACGAGGACTTCCTCCCCGTGAGCGCGGCAGGCATCTTCGCCAGCAACCTGAACCAGTACGGCACGCGGTCCACCGCCGCCGTGCGTCCCACCTACTCGGCCTCGCAACTGGAGGCGATCATGGGCCGGCCCATCATCGATGCCATGCAGGTCTCGGCCGCGATCGAGGCGCGCTCGCTGCTGGACACCTGGCGGCAGCTGGGCGTGATCGATCGCGTCCCGGTCGCGGAGCGGAGCGCACTGGAACAGGCCATCCAGGCCGCGCCCGTGGCCATCCTGCCGGCGAGCGCGGCGGCGTCTCAGCAGGCGGTCGCCTCAGCGGGCTGAGTCGGGCAGGGGTTCAAGCGAGACGGCATCGACGGCCTCGAACGCGTCGGGGTGCCATGCTGGCGTGGCGCGGATCCGCGGCCCCTGTGCCAGCCAGACTGGCGCCCGCCACGCCCAGAGCAGGGCGTTTCCCATCAGAATCACGGCGGCTCCGATCGCCATCGGTCGCAGCGAGCTTGCCCGGCGCCTGAGTGGTTCGCGATCGGCCAGCCACTGCACGGCAAGTCCAGCCAGGCCGAAGAGCACGGGACCGATGGACACGGCGTGCCGCGCGTAGCCGTAGAAGGCCACGATCACCAGGAGCCGGTACGCAAGAACGACCAGCAGCACGCGGCCCGCGGGTGTCCGCCACGCCAACCACGCGCCGCAACCCAGCAGGCCCAGCACCAGGGCGGTCCATGCCGGTGCATCGCCGCGCTCCGGCACGGCCACGTCGATCGGTCGTCGGAGGTGCCGCCACCCATGCGGCCAGTCGTTGGCGAACAGCCCCAGCGTGACGCCATCGGTGAATCGCCGCACCTTCTCCACAACCAGCCGGGCCCAT
>RFOC01000318.1 GCA_009926815.1 Planctomycetota bacterium | reverse complement strand
GAAGAACGTCATCAACCCCGATGACGTGATCGCCGAGTACGGCGCCGACACCTTCCGCCTGTACGAGATGTACATGGGCCCGCTCGAGGCCAGCAAGCCCTGGAACACGCGCGACATCGCCGGCGTGTTCCGCTTCCTGCAGCGCGCCTGGCGCGTGGCGGTGTGCGAGCGCACGGGCGAGCTGCTGCTGGCCGCCACGGCGAGCCCGGACCTGGAGCGGCTGCTGCACCGGGCCACCCGGAAGGTGGCGGAGGACATCGATCGCCTGGCCTTCAACACCGCCATCGCGGCGCTCATCGAGGTGGTGAACGCGGCCACGCGACCCACCGAGATGACCGACCCGACCCAGGGCGGCATGACGCGCGAGCAGCTCGACCGCTTCACCCGGTTGCTGGCCCCCTTCGCGCCGCACATGGCCGAGGAGATCTGGTCGCGGCTGGGTCATGCGACCAGCGTCACCACCGCCTCCTGGCCCGAGTTCGACCCCGCCATGCTGCAGGAGAGCAGCGTGCAGCTGGCGGTGCAGGTGGCCGGCAAGGTGAAGGCCCATCTGACCGTGCCTGCCGACGCCAGTCCCGCGGACGTGGAGCGGCTGGCCCTGGCCGAGCCGCGGATCATGGAACTGCTGGGTGGCAAGGCCCCGCGCAAGATCGTGGTCGTGCCCCGGCGGCTCGTGAACATCGTGCCCTGAACCGCCCCGGCGGTGCCTTGGCGGGACCCGCCACGGCGGTCAGTATGCTTTCCGTCCGTCGCGCGGAGCGCGCGATTCACCCACAGGAGCCTCACCCGTGATCCGGACCATTCTTGTCGCGTCGATTCTCGCCCTTCAGGGTGTGCCCGCCTCCAGGACGCCGGTCCGGGCTGCCGCTCCGATCGCCGTCGCCGCGGACAACGGAGCGTCGATCGACGTGCCGGCCGACCTCGCGGCGCTCACCAGCAAGGACACGATCGCCGTCCTCTTCCTGCCGGATGCCGAGGCGGCGGACCAGCTCGAGCAGCGCCTCAAGGACTCGATGGGTCCCGTGGCCAAGGCCATGCCCATCAACGCCTACTTCCGCCAGCTCGTCCGCGAAGGCGTGCGCACGGAACTGGAGATCCCCATGAAGCAGCCGGTCCTGTGGTGGATCGACATGCCCAGCGGCGAGGGTGACGAGCCCCCGATGGGGATGGGCGAGTTCGTGTTCCGCCAGGCCGTCCGGATCCCCGGGGCCGAGGCGGCCATGGCCAAGGCGAAGGCGGATGGAGAGGCGGCCCGGGCTGCCGATCCCAAGGCCCGCGTGTCCATGCCCATCCGCGCGCGGGGACGCAAGGGCTCGGTGAGCGTGCTCAAGGGCGACATCGTGGTGGTGTCCAGCGACATGGAGCCCTTCGAGGTGCCCGCGAAGCCAGCGCCCAGCCCCCTGGTGACCGCGCTTCCGCTCAGCGGGGTGTGCGGCCGCGTGGACCTGTCGCGGATCATGAGCGAGCAGGGCGACCAGCTTCGGATGCTGGGCGGTTTCGCCGCCATGGGCATGTCCGGAGGCATGGAAGCCGACGAGACGCTGAGCGACGCCGACAAGCGCCGGATCGCCATGAAGCAGCAGCTCGGCGAGGCCGTGGGCAAGCAGATCGACGGCGTCGTGGACGCCTTGATGCAGCTCAAGCGCGCCACCTTCGCGGTCTCGCTGCAGGGCGACGATTTCAGCGTGTGGGCCGACTGGTCCCGGGACGCGGCCTTCCCCAAGGGACTCTCCGCGGAGGCGGCCCAGAGCCTCTGCACCGCGCTGCCGCCGGGCATGGTCGCCTACTTCGGCATCTCCACCAACGCCATGCTCACCATGTACGGCGAGCG
>RFOC01000317.1 GCA_009926815.1 Planctomycetota bacterium | reverse complement strand
CGCCGCGGTCTCGGCGGCCTGGAGCGATTCCAGCTCGCCGCTTCGCCGCAGCCGCGCCGCGTTCCGATCGTCCAGCAGTTCCCGGTAGGCCGTCCGGCGAGCCGGATCGCGCGGAGGGAGCGAGGCGATCAGACGCCTTCGGGACGCCGTGCGGGCGCGGCTGCCGCGGGCGTAGCCGCCAGCGGATCCGGGCGGTAGATCCGCACGTCGAGCGCCCACACCTTGTCGCTGAACTCGTGCCCGGCCTCGTGGGCATCGCCCTTGTCGCGGGCCGCGGCCACCAGCGAGGTGGCCACCTTCGCGTCCAGGTTGTCGAGCATGGCCACGAACATGGCCTCCGGAGTGCTGGGCACCTTGGCGGCACCATGCTCCAGCTCGCCGTGATGGCTGATGATCATGTGCATGAGCACCCGGAGCGCCTCGGGCGGCAGCGCGGCATGTCGGTCGGCGGCCGCCTTGACCGACATGGCCTGCAGCCAGACGGCGCCGCGCACCACGTGACCCACCAGGTTGCCATCCGTGGTGTAGGAGAAGCCCTTCTCCCACTCCAGCTCCGCCGTCTTGCCCAGATCGTGCAGGAAGAGCCCCATGAGCACCAGGTCGCGGTTGAGAGCCGGGTAGAGCGGCAGCATGTGATCCGCCAGCTTCATGAGCTGCAGCGTGTGCTCGAGCAGTCCGCCGATGTACGCGTGATGCACGCTGACGGCGGCGGGAGCGGAGCGGAACCGCTCCATGAGCTGCGACGATCCCAGGTACGCCTCGGCCAGGGCCACCATGCCCGGGTGACGCATGGAGCGGAGCATGGACGAGACCTCGTCCATCATGCCGCCGATGTCCTTCTTGGTGACCGGCAGCAGCCTGGCCAGGTCCCTCTGCTCCACGTCCACGCCCCGGATGGTCTCGGCGATCAGCTGCACCTGGCCGTTGTAGTTCTGCGTCTGTCCGCTCACGAAGACGAAGCCCGTCCGCGTGACCTCGGCCATGCTGGATTCCTCGAAGGTCCACACGCGGATGGCGGCCTCGCCGGAGGCGTCGCGAATGAGGGCCTTGAAGAAGGGCTTCCCGGCGCGCGTGGTGCCCATCTGCGGATTCACCAGCGCGTAGACCCCGTTCACGTAGGCGTTGGGCTGGAAATCGCGGATGGCCACGTGGGGCATGGCGTTCTCGGTCGTCGTGGCGGTCATGCGGGCAGTCTAGCCCCCGGCCGCGGACACTCCCGTGACACGTTCGGTTCAGCCGCGCATGGCGGCCATGGCGTCGGGAATGCCGTCCGCGATCTCGTGCGCGAGCATGCCCGCATGACCATGGCTGGCGGCCCATCGCACGGCGCTGTCGGCGTGCAGCTGCACCGCCAGCCGCGTCACCTCCAGCAGGTCCAGGGCGGGGTTCGACGTCCGGCGCGCGAACTGCGCGGCCAGTCCCGCGATCAATCCCGAGAGCGCATCACCGCTGCCGCCGGTCGCCAGCGCCGGCTCGATCACGTCGCAGGTCCACGTGCGGTGTCCATCGCTCACCACGGTGCGGGCACCCTTGAGCGTCACCACGCAGCCCAGACGCGCGGCCATGGCCTCGGCGGAGGCTTCACGCACCCGCGGATCCACGCCATCCAGGTCCATGGCCAGGGCACTCGCCAGCCTCGCGAACTCGCCGGGGTGGGGCGTGATCACCGCCGGCGCACGAAGATCCCGCTGGAAATCCACGGTGGCGGCCAGGGCGTTCAGGGCGTCGGCATCGATCACCAGCGGCACCTCCACCATGGCGGCGAGCCGGATCACCACCTGCTGCACCGCGAAGCCGGACCCCAGGCCTGGCCCCACCACCACGGCCGAAGCC
>RFOC01000316.1 GCA_009926815.1 Planctomycetota bacterium | reverse complement strand
CCCTGCTGCCCATCGGCTGCGGCGCCTCCACCATGGCGTCCCGGATCTCGGACGCCCGCGTGGATCTGGCCAAGGTGAACGCCTCGGCCGAGGCACCGAAGAAGGATGACCTGAAGAACATGAAGGGCATCGCCATCATGAGCGTGGGCCAGGGCGGCATCGGCATCGGTGGCGAGGGTGGCGGCGGCGTCCTGCTCAAGCGGGTCGATGCCGGCTGGGGCGCGCCCTTCGCGGTGGACGCGGCCGCGGGCTCGATCGGCCTGCAGCTGGGCGGTCAGGTCAAGCACTTCATCGTGGTCTTCTACGACGATGGCTGCCTCCAGGACTTTGCGCGTGGGGGCATGCAGCTGCTCGCGGTGGGCGAGGGCACCGGTGGCAGCGCCACCGGAAACACCCGGTCCTCCAGTGCGCAGTACAAGGCGTTCATCGCCGGCGCGGGCCTGTACGGCGGCCTGCAGCTCGGCGGCCTCAACTACACCCCCGCGAAGGACGTGAACACGGCCGCATACGGCTCGGCCACCATGAGCGAGATCCTCGACGGCAAGGTGAAGTCGCCTGCCGGCGTCGTCTCGCTCACGTCAGCCATCGACGGCATGCGCTGATTCAGGCGCTTCGCCGGGGCGGCACGAACACGTTGGCGGCCAGCAGGCCCGCGACCAGCGCGCCGGCGATCACCAGCGCGGTCAGCGCCCAGGTGGCGCTGCGCGAGGGACTGTCCATGAACAGCATGACGGTCCCTCGCATGCCGAAGGAGCCCGGCACCAGCGGAAAGAGTCCGGGCGCGACCAGCGTGACCGCCGGCCGCCTGCGAATCCGGCTGTAGACGTTGCCCGCGATCCCCACCACGAAGGCGCCGATGCACACGCCCAGCTCCGGGCCCAGCACGCCGGCGCCGGCGCGGGCACCGAAGAGGCCCAGGATCGCCGCGACCAGCATCAGCCCCCAGTCGCGCCACCTCGCCTGCAGCAGGATCACCGTGGCCAGCGAAAGCAGCACCACGGCGGGCAGCATGCCCAGCCAACCGGGCGGCGGCATGGGAGGCTCCATGGGCGCGAGCGGAAGCTGGCTGACGATCCGTTCGCCGATCGCGGCGCCGAAGCCGAGCGCCACCAGCGTCATGGCCGCGCCCATGAAGCGGCTGCTGCCGCTGGCCAGGTTGCGCGTGGCCAGCTCGATCAACGCGCGCGTGAGCGAGAAGCCCGGGAGCAGCACCACCAGGGCCGCCAGCGTCACGGCGCTCAGGGAGATGGGCGGCATGATCCACGTGAGTGACCAGGCGCCCAGCGTGGCCACCACGCCGGCCAGGAACTCCGCCAGCGCCGCCCGATCCCCGCGCACCGACAGCAGCACCATCAGTGCGCCCACCAGGAGTCCGGTCACGCCGCCCGCCACCGCGTCCTCCAGATCACCTCCCAGGAAGCGCGTGGCCGCCATGGCGGAGAGTCCGTAGGCCAGCCACACCATCCAGTGGCCATACCTCGGTGGCCGTGACCCCAGCTCCCGCAGCGCCGCCGCGCCATCCATGGGAGAGAGTTCCCGGTGCAGCACGCGTCGCTGGATCGACTCGATGGCATGCAGGCGGCCCAGATCCACCGAACCCGGATCCACCCGCAGGTTCACCACCCGCTGCCGATCCAGGGGCCCGAACGCCAGCGCCAGGAAGGTGGGCAGGCTGAACATGGTGGTGGGCACACCCAGACGGGCGCCGCACCGGGTGACCTGCTCCTCCAGCCGATGGGCCGGCGTGCCGAAGCGATGCAGGTCACGCGCCAACTCGACCAGGAACCTCTCGGGATCGGAAAGGGTCTGGACCGCCGCGCTCGTGGCCGGTGCC
>RFOC01000315.1 GCA_009926815.1 Planctomycetota bacterium | reverse complement strand
CGTGATGTGCACGGAGCGTGCCGATCAGGCCGCGGAGGCCGCCCGGCGGGCCTTCGACGTGATCCGCGCATGGGACCTTGCGTTGAGCGACTGGAACCCGGACAGCGACGCCATGCGGCTGCCCCGCGGAGCCGGCGACCACGCCCATGTGGAGGGGCGGCTGGCCACCGCGATGCGGGCCTCGGCCATCTGGCGGCGTCGAACCGACGGCGCCTTCGATCCGGCGATCGGACCGCTGGTGCAGCTCTGGCGTCGGGCGGATGAGGCGGATGCATGGCCAGCGACTCCCTTGATCGAGGAGGCCCGCGAGCGATCCGGCCTGCAGGCGATGGACTGGCGCGAGGACCTGGGCGAGCTGACCATCCGGCGCGACGGCGCGCGGCTGGATTTCGGTGGCATCGGTCAGGGGCTGGCGGCGGACGAGGCGCTGGCCACGCTGCAGGCCTGCGGCTTCGCGAGCGCCATGGTGGACATCAGCGGCGACATGGCCCTGGGAAACCCGCCGCCCGGCGAGCCGGGATGGCGGATCCAGATCGAGTCGGCGTTCGATGGACAGCCCGTGGAGACGCTGCTGCTTTCCGGATGCGGCGTGAGCTGCAGTGGCGACCGCGGCCAGCCCCGGCGCATCGGCGATCGCGAGGTGAGCCACATCATCGATCCGGGCACGGGCATGCCGGTGCCCATGCCGCGACAGGCCGTGGTGATCGCCGCGGATGCCACGCGTGCCGACGCGCTGGCCACGGCGCTCTGCGTCCTGCCCGCCGAACGCTGCGGCTCACTGGTGGCCGATGATGCGGTTGCCGCTGCGCGGATCACCCGTGGCCGTGGCGAAGGCGGCACCACCACGCTGGGCGGATGGGCACGCCTCAGGCGTGCGCCGGACGGCCCGGCTGACGCACCACGGGAACCGGTGGCGGCGCGTCCATCGCCAGCCGCGCCGGCAGCAGGCTCTCCCGATCCGACAGCACCTGCTCCCAGGTGACCGCGTCCCCGGTGTAGGCGGCCATGCGACCCATGATCGCCAGGCGACAGCTCTGCACCATCCAGGCCGAGTCATCGATGCGTCCGCCCTGACGGATGGACTTGAAGAGCTCGTCATGCTCCACCTGGTACATGTTCGGCTTCGGCCCGTCCTTGGGATACGACCACGCCCGTTCGCCCGCGATGCGGTGCTGCCCGGCCCAGCCGTTCACGAAGGCCCGGCCCCGCGTGCCGATGATCGTGTCGGTGTTCTCGTTGAAGCAGTCCGGGTACTGCCGCCACACCAGGGTGGCCCGGCGGTCGTCCGGCCACTCGTAGACCACGGCGAAGTGGTCGTACACGTCGCCTCGCTCGGGAACGTTCTCGCGCAGCGCCCGGCCTCCGACCCCCGTGCACCGGATGGGGGGCTGGTTGCCGAACGCCCAGTTGATCTTGTCGATGCTGTGCACGGCCTGCTCCACGATGAAGTCGCCGGACAACCACACCATGTGCTGCCAGTTGCGGAT
Source organism: Planctomycetota bacterium (assembly GCA_009926815.1). GTDB lineage: Bacteria > Planctomycetota > Phycisphaerae > Phycisphaerales > SM1A02 > SYAC01. The sequence goes on along the minus strand of RFOC01000315.1, from coordinate 384 downwards.
CTGGAAGGCCATGTCGGTCCAGCCCGCCTGCCGGGGCATCACGCCCAGAGGATTCGTCAGGTAGTCGCTGTGCATGGCCACCACCTCGCCCACGTCGCCTGCCAGCACGCGATCGAAGAGCGCTCGTTCCGGGCTCGATCGCCGCCAGCAGAATCCGCTCACCACGTTCAGCCCCCGGGCCTGCGCCGTGGCCGCGGCCTCGATCACCTGGAGCGCCCCGGCACCATCCACGAACATGGGCTTCTCGCAGAAGACGTGCAGGCCCGCCTCGACGGCCGCCCTGAGATGCATGGGCCGGAAGCCCGGTGGGCCGGCGAGGATGGCGGCGTGCGCACCGCTGGCGCACGCACGGGGCGCAGCATCGATGCCCGCGAAGCGCCGCTC
>RFOC01000314.1 GCA_009926815.1 Planctomycetota bacterium | reverse complement strand
CCCGAGCCGTTCGATGCCTTCGCGATGCTTCGCGTGCCGCCGTCGGGCCATGGTCTGATGCTGCTGGGGGTGCTCGTGGGTCTGGCCACGCCGCTCGCCCGCGCGTCGCTGCTGGCCGGGTGGTTCGCGCGCCGAGGCGAGCGAGCCATGGTGGCGCTTTCCGTGCTGCTGGTGGCGATCGTGCTCTCCGGGCTGCTGGTGCGGCATCACGCCGCACCGCCGCTCAGCGAGCGGTCGCCTCCGCCCGAAGCTCGCGAAGCACGGTCACCTTGATCTCGCCGGGGAAGGTCATCTCGGCCTCCACCCGCTTGGCCACGTCGCTGGCGATGGCGAAGCAGCGGGCGTCGTCCGCCTTGTTCGCGTCCACGATCACGCGCACCTCGCGGCCCGCCTGGATCGCGTAGGCCTCCTGCACGCCGGGCTGCTCCTTCGCGATCGACTCGAGCTGCTCGAGTCGCTTCACGTACTGGTCCATGCTCTCGCGACGGGCCCCAGGGCGGGCGCCGCTCACCGCGTCGGCCGAGGTCACGATGGGCGTGAAGGGCGTGGTGCAGGGAATGTCGCCGTGATGGCCGCCGATGGCGTTGAGCACCGCCTCGCTGGTCTCGCCATGCCTGCGAGCGAAGTCCATGCCGATGGCGGGATGGCCGCCCTCCACCTCGTGATCCATGGCCTTGCCGATGTCGTGCAGGAATCCGGCGCGACGCGCGGTGGCGGCATCGAGCCCCAGTTGGCCGGCGATCAGCTGGCACAGGTACGCGACCTCGATCGAGTGTCGAAGCACGTTCTGGCCATAGCTGGTCCGGAAGTGCAGCCGGCCCATCATCTCGATGACCTTGGGGTGCAGGCCGCGCACGTCGGCCTCGATGGCCGCCTCCTGGCCCGCCTGCACGATGCGAGCCTGGATGTCCTTGCGGACCTGCTCGACCACCTCGTCGATCCGGGCGGGGTGGATGCGACCGTCGTTCACCAGCTTCTGCAGCGACTCGGCGGCCACGGCCTGCCGCACGCGATCGAAGCAGCTGACGGCGATCACGCCGGGCGTGTCGTCGATCAGGACATCCACGCCCGTCACCTTCTCGAAGTGGCGGATGTTGCGGCCCTCGCGGCCGATGACGCGGCCCTTCAGGTCCTCGCTGGGCACCTTGACGCTGCGCACGGTGCTGTCGCTGCTGCACTCGCCCGCGTAGCGCTGGATGGTCATGAGCAGGATCTCGCGAGCCTGCTCGCGGGCACCCGCCTCGGCCTTCAGGACCACCTGCTGTCGCAGCAGCGAGGCCTCGCGTTCGGCCGACTGACGGACCTCCTCCAGCAGATGCCTGCGCGCCTCGTCCTGCGTCATGCCCGCGATGGCGGCCAGACGGTCGCGCAAGGCCGCGCGCTCCCGATCGATCGCCTCGAGGGCCTCGCGCTGCCGGGACTCGCCCGCCTTCAGGGCGGTGTCGCGCTCGTCAAGACGCTGCTCGCGCTGTCCCAACTGGTCCATCTTGCGGTCCAGGGCCTCCTCGCGGCGAGCGGCGCGCGTCTGGGCCTCCTGGATCTCGGCCAGTGACCTGCTGACCTTGGCATCGACCTCCGCGCGTCGCTGGGTCGCCCGGCGCTCAGCCTCCAACTCGATCGTCTTGGCACGGGCCTCGGCCTCCGTGGCGGCGCTCTCGAGCAGCTGTCGCGCCTCGCGTCGGGCCTTGACCAGCCTCAGCAGGGCGAAGGCCAGCAGCAGCACCCCCGCAACCAGCAGGATCGCTGGAAGGGACGATGGAACCGGAAGGGCGGACGCGGTCGAGCCTCCGGCAGGGACGCTGGCTTGCGCCAGCTGCACCGCGGGGGGGGTGCTGCTGCTGGCCTTCGCCCTGCTGAGGCTGGTCAAGGCCCG
>RFOC01000313.1 GCA_009926815.1 Planctomycetota bacterium | reverse complement strand
CAGCATGACCGGATCGGCGTTGCCGCCCGTGCCGGCGATGGTCTGGAAGGCCACGATCATGCCGTACACGGTGCCGAAGAGGCCGATCATCGGGCTCACCTGGCCAAGCACGTTGAGCATCTCCAGCCGACGGAAGCGCTTCACGGCCATCTCCTCGCCCGCCTGCTCCGCCGCCCGCAGCATGGCGGCGTGGCCGGCCGGCGCCTGGTCCAGGGCGGACCGCAGCACCGTGCTGTAGTCGCTGGCCTCCGCACCCACCAGGCGCAGGGCCTCGGCGTCCTGGCCCGCGCCCAGCATGTCCTCCACCTGACGGGCGAATCGCTCCGGAAGGATGCGCGGCCGGCGGTTGGACATCCAGAGCGAGACGATGAGGTACAGGTTCATCACGCTCAGCGCCATGAGCAGCCAGATCATGACGCTGCCCACCCACTCGACGCGCGGCGCGCCGTCGGCGCCCGTCTCGGTGGTGTAGAACCAGATGCTGCCCATGCCCTGGCCCGCGGCAGCCGAGGCGGCGGGAAGGAGGGCGAGGGGGATGACGAGGTGTCGCAGGGGCATGCGGGTTCTCCTAGGGCCGGTCCAGGCCGAGTTCGGACCGGCCAAGGTAGCGATATCCGTCGGCACCGCCGTGGTCGGTGGCCAGCCGCTCGAGCGTGCCTGCCGGATCGGGATCCAGGAACTGCACGCACTGGATGCGCACGGGACGGATCCCGGTCTCGGGGTCCTTCGGGTTCAGCCGGTCCACGGCCTCGATCAGCTGCCGCTCCGAGATCTCGTACTCGCCTGCCCCGGTGATGTCCGCCGAGAGCAGGAAGACGATCTCCGGCTTCAGGCGCATGGCGGCCTCGATGGCGGCCAGCGGGTTGCTGCGTCCGGTGGGGATCATGCGGGCGTCGATCCACTTCACCGCCTCCGCCAGGGCCTCGGGGGTGGCGGGCTGCAGTCCGCCGCCGGGCGGAACCATGACCGCATCCCCGCGCTGGAAGAAGACCACGCCGAACTGCTGGCGCGGATCCAGCTTCATCAGGCTCCGTCGGAGTTCCTCCACGATCTGCGGGAAGCTGCCCACCAGGCTTCCGCTGGCATCCACCACGTAGACGATGCGGCGCGCGTTGCTCGCCTTCAGTCCCACGAAATCCACCTGGATCGGCCGGCTCGTGCCACCGAGGCGTCCCACGCGATGCGCCGAGAGCGAGAGAGGCGCAGCGGAGGCGCGGATGGCCGCCAGGGCACGATCCGCCGCCTGCTGCAGGGCCTCGCGCTGCGCGTCGGTGGCCGCGGCCACCGGGGCTGCGGGTTCCGAGGCGTCCGGGGCGCGGGCCAGCGCCGCCGTGGGCGCGTACACGGGTGACTGGAAGTCCATGACCAGGGCGGGTGGCGCGGCGGCGGGCTTCGCCAGGTGCGACGCCGTGGCCGCGAAGAGCAGCACGAGCACGACCAGGAAGCCATGCACACCCACCGAGGCGATCCCGGCGGTCATGGCGCGCCATCGACTCGCGGTCCGGGGTGCGCCGCCGAGTGCGCGGATGAGGTCCGCGTCGATCTTGCTCCCAGGCACCGGTCCGCTCTTCGGGGGCATGGGCGTGGATCAGCCGGCGGAGGCCGCGGGCTTGCCGCCCTTGCGGCCGCCACCGGTCATGGCGTCGATCGATGGCTTGCCGGCGCCGCCGAGCACCAGCGACACGGGCAGCAGGGTGGCCGCCAGCCATGCCGCCACCATCTGCGAATCGCCGATCGACCACTTCCAGGGCAACGGGCTGTCCAGGAGCGGCCAGACGCCGGTCCAGAGCTCGAAGGCCCCGATGAGCACCAGCGGCGCGGCGAAGAGTCGCGTGAAGAGCCCGATCAGCACCGCGACGCCGCCGGCCAGCTGGA
>RFOC01000312.1 GCA_009926815.1 Planctomycetota bacterium | reverse complement strand
TCAGGGCAGGCAGCACCGCCAGCGCCGCCAGGGGACGCCGGAACCGCGTGTGCGGTCGGAAGCGGATGCGGGGACGCGTGGGGGTGGCAGGGGTCATGGCGGCGACGGCTCCGAAGTGTCCCAGCCCCGGGCAGGCGTGTCCATGCCCTCCACGGGAGGCGGATGGATGCCCGCGGGAAGTCGCGCGATCAGCACCAGGGCCGTCGAGAAGCCATCGGTTCCCGCCTGGCCGCGGCGGGCATCCGGTTCACCCAGCAGGAACATGCCGCAGGGAGCGGGCAGGTCGGCATCGAGGGCCGGCCCCTTGCCACGGGGTGGCGCTCGCCGTGGCAGCAGCAGCAGCGCCTCGCCATCGCGAAGCGTGCAACCGAACGCGGATGCCCGCAGCAGCCAGCCATCGGGCGGCGTGCCCGGCAGCGACGTGCGGCGCGTCTCCTGGTGCATGAGATGGATCGCCACCTCGACATCGAGCCGTCCTCCGGAGGTCTCCGGCACGATCCAGCCGCGCAGGGCGAGCGCCGCGGTGTCCAGGGGTCCGGCTCGCCATCCGGGGATGGCGGCCGTGGCCACGCCGGCCGGCACCTGGCGTTCCACGAGATCGACCCACGCGGTCGCCGTGCCGATCTCCGTCCGCACCACGTCCGACACGGGCCCCAGCCTCTCGCGCACCGCCTCGGCATCGCCGGCGCGGATGATGGCGGCCTGCAGGCCCGCGGCGGCCAGCGACTGTCGCAGCGCCGGCGAGGGCCACGGTCGCACCGCGAAGGCCGCGGCGATGGCCTCCATCTCGGGCGCGCCGGCGCGGATGCCGTAGCGGAGCGCCTGCAACCCCTCCGGACCGGGGCTGGTCCGGTCGGGTGCCGGCGGCGGTGACGCGGCGCATCCGGCGAGCAGCAGTGACGCCACCAGCGGCAGCGGCCCGCGTCTCACGGGCTGGGCAGCGTGCCGTCCTCGGGCATCGCGTTGATCCGGTCGATCATGCGCCGCAGCGTGCCGAAGGCGCGCTTGGCGAAGTGGAAGCGCAGTCGAGGCAGGTCGGGATGTTCCTGCTCGCCCTCCACCTGGCCGGTCTGGTGGATGTCGCCGGTCTTCACCAGCCCCTTGAACTCGTGGTTGATCGCCTGGATCTGCACCTCGCTCAGGGGTCGCTTGAGTCGGATGACGAAGTGGTCATCCACGTAGCGGCTGCTGTGGTAGCGGCGATAGAAGTGCAGGATGCGCCGCACGGCGTCGGCGGGATCGGAGGCGATCTCGCACAGGCCCGGATCCTCGGGGCTGATCCAGCCCTGATCCAGCAGGTTCTGGACCACGCCGAATTCCCATCGCTTCCAGTAGCCCAGCGGCTTGCCGTCGGGGCCGGCGCCCTCGACCAGCACGATGGGCACCATGGGACTCTTGCCCGTCTGCACCAGCGTGAGGACCTCGAAGATCTCGTCCATGGTGCCGAAGCCGCCCGGGAACACGGCCACCGCGTCCGAGTGGCTCACGAACATGAGCTTGCGCGTGAAGAAGTACTTGAAGGTCAGCAGCTTCTCGTCGCCGGCGATCACCTCGTTGGCGTTGGTCTCGAAGGGCAGGCGGATGCTGAGCCCGAAGCTGGCCTCCCGTCGCGGACCCTCGTGTCCGGCCTTCATGATCCCGTCGCCGGCGCCCGTGATGGCCATCCATCCCTCGGCCGCGATCAGCTGACCGAAGGAGCGCGCCGCGTGGTAGTCCGGATGCGCGGCGGGCGTCCTCGCGCTGCCGAAGATGCTCACCTTGCGCACGCCGCGATAGCGGTTGAACAGCCGGTACGAGCGGCGCATCTCCTTGACCGCCAGCTCGATGAGCTTGACCTGGCCCACGTCCATGCCGTCACCGAGCATCTTCATGGCGGTCA
>RFOC01000311.1 GCA_009926815.1 Planctomycetota bacterium | reverse complement strand
GCTGATGTGCCAGAACAACCTTCGAGTCCATTTCAGTGGCCTTGTCGATGCCCAGGCTGGCGGATCCATCGTGAACGCCCCGCGGTCGATTCATGCGGAGGCCGATCGTCCCCAGCAGATGTTCGAGCTGGCCACCGTCGGCCCCAGCGGCCAGATCGAATGGGATGGTCTCGGCAGGCTCTGGGCGGGCCGGCATGTGAATGACGCCCGGACCTTCTACTGCCCGGCGCACCAGGCCGAGCACACCTTCGACAACAACTGTGACCACTTCGCCCTTGGTGGCACGCGAAGTCGCGCCACGCCCCCGCTGACGGAGGTTGGTGGCAACTACCACTACTGGGTGCGCTGGCAGGCGCGAGTGGCCCAGACCCAGAGGTCCGCAGCGCAGCGGAGCGCCTCGAACACGCTCTGGGTCACGGACGGCGTCTCCTCGCGGCCGGAACTGAACCATGGCACCCATGGGTGCAATGCCCTCTTCGAGGACGGCAACATCAACTGGCTGGAGGGTGGCAGACTGCTTCGGCAGTTGCCCGCCGTCGCAGGCGAGCGGATGGGTCACGACAAGCAGGTCGAGGTCTTCTCCCAGCTCGTGGACGAGTTCCAGCGCAAGGCCAACTGATCCCGCCCCAGCGACCGCTCAGCGGTGCTCCGCGATCTCGGTCCATGTCATGCGGTGGTGACTCACCCGCGGGTCGATGGTCCGCCCATTCCGGACCTCCAGTCGGCCGGAAACCAGCACGTGATCGATGCGCCAGAGCGGCAGCGCTCGCGGCCATGTGGCCAGCCATCCCGAACCCGACTGGTTCAGCGCATCCGACATGCCGCCAAAGCACCGCGAGAGAATCACGCTGGTCTCGGTGGCATTGAAGTCTCCGGCGATCAGGTCCACCTCGCCCAGACCTCCCTGCTCGCAGGCCCGGCCGAGGGCTTCAGCGATGGCGGCACGGGAAAGAGTCGGTCGGCTCGGCAGATCCACCATGGCGATCCGAAGGGGTCGCCCCTCCCATCCCGGAGGCATCACGGTGAACCGTGCCACCCACCAGAGTTGCCTGCCCTGCCCTCCCGCCGCGATCTGCGTCGCCTCCACCACGGGCCAGCGAGTGACCAGCGCGAAGGGACCCGCCCCGAACACTCTCGCATCCGGCCCAGCCCATGCCTGCACACGCTCGGCCGCCGTGATGGATCCTCGGTTGCTGATCAGCACGAAGTCCGCCGGATGCGCGGCCAGCGCAAGTTCGGATCGGGGGTCATCGCCGGATGGCCAGTCGGTGTTCCATTGCAGCACCGTGACGGCAGGGCCGCCCGTTCCGGGGCTTGCGCCAACCCCCACGAGGGCATGCACCGTCCATGCCATCGAGGCCACCAGCACCACGGCCAGCCCCAGCACGCCACGCCTCCAGCGATTCGGTCGCGTGGCCAGGATCGCCAGCGATGCACCCGCGGCGGCAAGCGCGACCATGGGGGCGGGGATCCACGAGAGCCACTGTGACCAGGCGAACCGATCCGCACAGGCAAGCCCCACGATCCAGAGGGCCGCCATGATCCAGGCCGTCAGGGCGGAGGAGAAGGTGGCGAATCGACCCAGTTCAACTCGGCCCATGCCGATTGCAGGATAGAGGTGCCCAAATGGCAGCCCGTCGGCCCGCAGGACCGCAATGTGCGGTTTCCGGAGGCCCCAATCCCCTCCAAACCCCGCCGACGCCGGACTCCAGCGGTTTGGCATCGGGCTTGCTCCCCTTCCATGTCCCGATCCGGGCCTGAGCCCCTCGGGACGAAAGGAAACCATCCCAATGGCAGGAAAGATCATCGGAATCGACCTCGGCACCACCAACTCCGTCGTGGCCGTCATGGAGGGCGGTCAGCCCAAGGTCCTCATCAACGCCTCCGGCAGC
>RFOC01000032.1 GCA_009926815.1 Planctomycetota bacterium | reverse complement strand
CTGCACGTGCTCGATCTTGTTCTTCTTGAACAGGAAGCCGATGCCGCTGTTGAGCTGCGTGGTCACGCCACGGCTGCGGCCGATCACCTTCTCCCAGTTCACCTTCACGGCCTTCGGGTCCACCTCGAATCCCATGTCGGCGCCGTGACCGAACGCCTCGGAATACACCTTGGCCGTGTGCAGCAGCGCCTTGGTGGGAATGCAGCCCCAGTTCAGGCACACGCCGCCAAGCTTGTTGCGCTCCACGCACGCCACGCGCTTGCCCATCTGGGCCGCGCGGATGGCGCCCACGTAGCCGCCCGGGCCGCCGCCGATCACGATGAGGTCGAAGTGGTCCTTGGAAGCTGGGCTGGCGGCCATGGTTCAGGTCTCCGGGCGGTTGTCGCCGTGCCCGGCGCGGCCTCCACAGGCCACGGCGGCACCGGCGCGGGCGGCTATCGTAGCGGTGCCGCGTGGGCGCGTCCGCGCGGCACGCGGAACCGATGGAACCCCTCGCCTCCAACGAGCCTCCCGAGGAATACGTCCGCATCGCCGAGGCGGTGGCCGCGGCGGGTATGGGCGTCTGGGCGTGGGATCTTCGTCGTCGCACGGCCTGGTACTCGGCCGGTTTCCGGAGGCTGCTGGGCCACACGGTGGCCACCCTTCCGGACACGTTCGAGGGCTTCCTGTCCCTGGTGCATCCCGATGACCGGCCACGCGTCTTCGGTGCCATCGCCAGGGCGGAGCACGCCGAGTCGCGATCGGTCATCGACATGGAGTTTCGCCTGCGGCGAGGCGACGGCCTGTGGGGGTGGATTCGCTTCAAGGGTTCCGCCACCTTCCAGGAGCGAACCGCGATCCGCCTGACCGGCACGCTGCACGAGTGGCCGCTGTCGGCGGCTCGTGATCAGCTGGCCATGTCCGCCAGCGATCGCCTTGCGACCGCCCTGGAGGACCAGTCGCGCGTGGCCCGTGAACTGGAGCAGGCACGAGCGGAACTGCTTCGCCAGAACGAGGCGTTGCGACAGGCGCGGATCCAGGCCGAGGAGGCCAAGGAGAGCCGCGGCATGTTCCTGGCCAACATGAGCCACGAGATCCGGACGCCGATGAACGCCATCGTGCTCTCGATCCCGCTGCTGCTGGATCCATCGCTGGATCCGGAGGAGCGTCGCCGGCATGCCGAGGCGATCCGCCGGGGTGGCGAGCACCTGCTGGCCATCGTGAACGACGTGCTCGACCTGTCCAAGATCGACGCGGGGGGCATGTCGGTGGAGCGCGTGTCCACGCCGGTGCTGGGCACGCTGGCCCGCGTGCTGGCCACGCTCTCGCCCACGGCGATCGCCAAGCGGCTGGACCTGCGGGGCGGCCCGGTGGGTGCCGTGCCCGCATCCATCCAGAGCGATCCGCTCCGGCTTGGCCAGATCCTGATGAACCTGGTGGGCAACGCGGTCAAGTTCACCGATCATGGCGGCGTGCAGGTGGAGGTGCGGTGGATTTGCGCCGCGGTCGCACCGCGAGGCGACGCCGAGCCATGCCCGACCGCCCGGAGCCGGATCCAGTTCCGCGTGATCGACACCGGAGCGGGCATCGCGGCCGATCGCATTGAGGATCTCTTCCAGCCGTTCGTGCAGGGCGATGCCTCGACCACGCGCCGCTTCGGCGGCACGGGCCTGGGGCTCGCGATCAGTCGCCGGTTGGCGCGAATGCTCGGCGGGGACATTCAGGTGGAGAGCGTGCCAGGGCGGGGCAGCGTCTTCACGCTCGAGGTGGCCACCGGATCGCTCGATGACGTGGCCACGCTGGACCACATGCCCACGGAGACGACACCCGCCCAGGTGGATGGTGGTCCGACGCGGCAGGCGCACGTGCTGCTGGCCGAGGACGGACAGGACAACCAGCGCCTGATCACGCACCACCTCCGCAGGGCCGGCTACCAGGTGACCGTGGCGGGCAATGGTCGCGATGCGGTGCTGCTGGCCACCACTGCGCTGCGACAGGGTCATCCGCATGACCTGGTGCTCATGGACATGCAGATGCCCGAGATGGATGGCTACGAGGCCACGCGGGCGCTGCGTGCCGCGGGCTGGAACGGCCCCATCGCGGCACTGACGGCGCATGCGGCGTCGGGCGATCGGGAGCGGTGCATGGAGGCCGGATGCGACCATCACATCAGCAAGCCGGTGGAGCGCGACACGCTGCTGGCCACCGTGCGAAGTCTGGTGTCGGGCACGGACCCGTCCTGAGGCCCGCGAATGCGCGTGCGGGCACGCGGGGTGCGAGGGGCCGATCTTTGACGGTGCAGGCGGCTCCCCCTAGCATCGCCGACCTTCCCCGGAATCGCCCGTGCGCATCGCCCTGATCAGCGACATCCATGGCAACCTCGAGGCCCTCCAGACGGTCCTGGCGGACATCGACCAGCGGATCGACGTGAAGGCGGGCGACCGCATCTGGTGCCTGGGCGACATCATCGGCTACGGCCCCAATCCGGTGGAGTGCGTGGAGCTGGTGGCGCAGCGATGCGACTGGAGCCTGCTGGGCAATCACGACTACGCGGCGCTGTACGAGCCCACCAACTTCAACTCCGCGGCCGAGAAGGCCGCCTACTGGACTCGTGAGCAGTTCGAGGCCGAGACCCAGCGGGACGCAGGCCGGGGATCCAGGCTCTGGGAGTTCCTGGGCAAGCTCCGCGTGCGCGTGAAGGAAGGACCCTTCCTGGCGGTGCATGGATCGCCGCGGAAGCCGATCAACGAGTACATCTTCCCCGAGGATGGGTTCAAGAAGCAGCGCATGCAGCCCATCTTCGATCGCTTCGAGTGGATCTGCCTGGTGGGGCACACGCACGTTCCGGGCGTGTTCACCACCGAGGACTTCCTGACCCCGGAGAACCCCGATCACATGCAGGACCGGACCTTCCAGTTCCGCGAGGGCGAGAAGGTGATCGTGAACCCCGGATCCGTCGGGCAGCCTCGCGACACCATTCCGCTGGCCAGCTACGCCATCATGGACGTGGGGGACAGGCCCACCTCGGTCAACTTCATCCGGATTCCCTACGACATCGATGCGGTGAAGGCCAAGATCTTCAGCATCGAGAAGCTCGACAACTGGCTCGGCGAACGGCTGACGCAGGGACGCTGATCCATGGAACCCCGAAAGGCGCCTCGGTGGCCCATCCTGCTGCTGGTGCTGGCCGCCGCCGCGGGCGTGGTGCTTGCGGCCATCTATGGCCCAGGCACCCGGAAGGCCCAGCCTGCCGCATCACCCCAGGCACCGCCCGTCACGGGAGCGGTGGACACCGCAGTGCCGCCCCAGGCTCAGGCATCGGCCGCGCCTGTCGCCGCCGCTCCGGCCACGCAGGCACCCTCCGCCGCACCCACCGGTCTTCACGCTCGCCGACCGCAGCGCGGCGTGGTGGCCGCACCCGTGTCGATCGGCTCGCTGGACCCGGCGCAGCATCGCTTCCGCGTGGATTTCTCGGAGGGCAGCGCGGGCATCTCCCGCGTCACCTTCAGCGACTTCTGGATCAGCGCCGAGGCGCGCGAGCAGGCCAGGGCCCATGCCGAGGCGGTCCGCAACGGTGCCGCCCAGGTGCCGCCGCTTCCGCCGGATGACCAGCGGTACGAGGTGGTGGCCCACGGATCGCTGCAGGGCTACGACATTCCCATGCTGGGCGCACGCGCGGTCGAGGTGGACGGTGCTCCGGTCGGCCTGTTCGGCGCCGTGTGGGCTCCCACGGGACCGGGATCGTTCGCCACCGAGGTGGCTTCGGCCAGCGGCGAGGCGCTCCTGCGGATCGATCGCTCGTTCTCGATCACCGATGGGGGCGGCGGCTTCGACCTGCGGCTGGCCCAGTCGGTGCGCAACCTCTCGGATCGCGCCCTGAAGGTGCGGTGGATCCAGTACGGGCCGGCCGACCTTCCCAAGGAGGGCACGCGACCAGGGCGCGGCGGGATGCTCGACATCCGCCGGTACCAGTTCGGCTACCTGTACGGGCCGCAGCGAGACCCGCAGCGACAGTCGGTGGTGGTGCATGGCGCCATGTTCGATCGCACCGATGTGCTGAAGCGAACCGCGGCGGACCCCACGCACAGCTCCATCCTGTGGCCGCAGCCCGACCAGAAGGCGCAGGGTTTCGAGTTGAGCTGGTTCGGCACCACCAACCGCTACTTCTCGCTGGCGGTGCATGCCCCGGATCCGGCGGCGGCGCAGGGCAGGGTGCTGGTGCCGGTGCAGGAGGTCTGGGCCCTGGCCGATCCGACGGCCGCGTCGGGCACGGAGCAGGTGGCCTTCACCGAGCTTCGGAGCGGCGTGGTGGAGATTCCCGCGGGCGGCACGGCCGCCTTCGACATGGGCGCCTTCCCCGGACCGCTCGATCCCAGGCTGCTTGGCAGCGTGGAGCCCTTCGCGGCGCTCCGCATGGACGGACTGATCCTGTACCTGATCAGCGGCTGCTGCAGCTTCTGCACCTTCTCGTGGCTGGCCAACGTGATCGTGCTGGTGCTCACCTTCCTGCACGACCACGTGGTGTTCGACTGGAGCCTGGCCATCATCGTGCTGGTGATCGTGGTGCGGTTCCTGCTGCACCCCGTGACCCGCTACAGCCAGATCCAGATGGCCCGGGTGACCAAGGGCATGGCGGCCATCAAGCCCGAGCTGGACGCGCTGCAGAAGCGCTACGCGGGGGACCCCAAGCGGCTGCAGCAGGAGCAGATGCGGCTGTACCGCGAGAAGGGCATCAACCCCGCCGGCTGCGTGGGCGGCATGCTGCCCACCTTCCTGCAGATGCCCATCTGGATCGCGCTCTACGCGGTGCTGTACTTCGACTTCGATCTCTGGCAGAAGCCCGCGTTCTTCGGCGTGTTCCAGCAGTTCGGCGGCTGGCGCTTCCTGGGCGACCTGAGCGCTCCGGATCACTTCATCGAGTTCAGCGCGCCGCTGATCACCTGGCCGTTCACCTTCTCGGGCATCAACCTGGTGCCGCTCCTCATGGGCCTGCTGTTCTGGGTGCAGCAGAAGTACCTGGCCCCGCCGACGGCGGCCAACCTGAGCCCCGAGCAGCAGCAGCAGCAGGTGATGATGAAGTGGATGTCGGTGATCCTCTTCCCGATCATGCTCTACGCGGCACCGAGCGGACTGACGGTCTACATCATGACCAGCACCTGCATCGGCATCATCGAGGGCAAGCGCATCCGCAGGCAGATCGAGACCATGGATCTGCTGGCGCCGCGCAAGCGAGATCCCGGCAAGCAGGATCGGCTGGGCAAGCTCTACGAGGCGGCCATGAAGCGGGCGCAGGAGAAGCGCGAGCAGCGCGGTCGCCGCTTCAAGGAGCGCGACTGAATCCATGCAGCCGGGCGCCGGCCGCGACCTGATCGTGGCGGCGGCCACTGGCGCCGGGGGCCCTGCGGCCGTGGTGCGGGCCAGCGGGCCTGCGGCCTTCGACGCGCTGGCGATCGTCTCGGGTGACCCCAGGGCCTGCACGCGGGCCGTGGTGCCTTCGCGCGTGCGCCTGGCCGCGGGCCATGTGCCGTGCCTGGCGCTTCGCATGCCTGGACCTGGCAGCTACACGGGCGAGGACACCGTGGAATGGATCGTGCCGGGGCACCCCGCGCTGATCGAGATGGTGGTGCGGGCGGTGGTGAAGGCGGTGCCTGACGCTCGCTTGGCCCAGCCCGGCGAATTCACGCTGCGGGCCTTCGAGGCGGGACGCCTGACGCTGGATCAGGCCGAGGGCGTGGCCGCCGGCATCGCGGCGCGCACGGATGCCGAACTTCGGGCCGCGGCGCACCTGCGCGGCGGCGGCCTGGGCCGAGCGGTGGACCGCGCCATGGAGACGCTGGCCGACCTGCTGGCGCTGGTGGAGGCCGGCATCGACTTCACCGACCAGGAGGATGTGGTGGCGATCGGCGCCGGTCCACTTCGGCAGGCCATGACGGAGGTGCGCGCGTCGCTGCAGTCGCTGGTGGATGGATCGGTGCCGCTGGAGCGGCTGGCCGCGGCGCCCGTGGTGCTGCTGTCGGGACCGGCCAACGCGGGCAAGAGCGCTCTCTTCAATGCGCTGCTGGGCCGCGATCGTGCCGTGGTGGCGCCCGTGGCGGGGACCACCCGCGATGCGCTGGTGGAACCGTGGCGCGTGCGCGGGCCATCCGGCAGCGTGGAGCTGCTGCTGGTGGATGCGCCCGGACGCATGGAGGCGCGCAGCGAGCTGGATCGGCTGGGGCAGGAGGTCCGGCAGGCCTCGATCGAGCGAGCCACGCTGACGCTCTCCTGCAGCGAGGATGGCCAGGGGCATCTGGCCGGAGACGCGGTGATCCGCGTGCGCACCAAGGCGGACCTGCGCCGCGGCAGCGCTCCGGATGGTGAGATCCTCACCAGCGCCTCGACCGGCGAGGGACTGGATCGACTCGTGGTCACGGTGGCGGCGCGGGCCGAATCCATGGGCGCGTGCGCGGCGGGCGTGGCGCCGGCGCTGGCGCAGCGGCACCATGCCCTGGTGGCCGAGGCCGTCGCGCATCTGACCGCGAGCATGGAGGCGCTGGCCGGCGATGCCCCGGCGGCGGCCCCGAGCCGGCCCGAACTGGTGTCCGCCGCCCTGCACGGGGCCATCGAGTCGCTCGGCGGCATCCGCGGCCGACTGGCCCCCGACGACATCCTGGGCCGCATCTTCGGCCGCTTCTGCATCGGCAAGTGACGGGCGGCTAGCCTGTTCGCCATGAAGGGTGCGCTGGAGATCCGCGTCCGCTACTGCGAGTGCGACCCCATGGGCGTGGTCCATCACACGGTCTATCCCGTCTGGTTCGAGATGGGACGCACGGAGCTGCTGCGCGGCACCGGACGCACCTACCGCGACATGGAGGAGGCGGGCATCTTCCTGGCGGTGGTCCGCATGCAGGTCCAGTACCGGCGGCCGGCGCGCTATGACGACCTGCTCCGGCTGGAGACCACGCTGGCCAGCGCGGGTCACGTGAAGATCGAGCACACCTACGAACTCTTCCGCGACGACGAGCTGCTCTGCACCGGTTCGACCACGCTGGCGTGCCTCGACCGGGAGGGCAAGGCGCGTCCGCTGCCCGAGGGCATGTTCGAGTCGGGTTCAGCGCGATGAGCGACGATCTGGAACGACTGAAACGCCTCGGCACCTGGCGGGCGAGGCCCGAGCGACTGGCTTCCGCCTCGGGTGACCTCTCGGGCATGGCGCGCGAGATCCGCCGCCTGGAGAAGTCGATCGGCGGTGCCACGGATGCATGGATCCGCATTGCGCCGCCGGCGCTGCAGGCCGTGGCGCGCGTGGACACGCTGCGTGGCGGAACGCTCACGCTGGCGGTGGATGGCAGCGCGGCCGCGTTCGAGGTGGACCGCGCCCTGCGCAGCGGCATGGAGGCGAGCCTTCGCATGGCCATCCCGGGACTGATGCGCATCCGCACCCGCGTGGGCGGTCCCCAGGAAGGCTGACGCGCGCATGTCCGCATCCATGCCGGCGATCTCGCTTCGTGGCATCACCTGCAGGTTCGACGGCACCACGGCGGTCGATGACGTCACGCTGGACATCGAGGGCGGCTCGCTCCTCTTCCTGCTGGGTCCCAGCGGCTGCGGCAAGACCACGCTGCTGCGGACCATCGCGGGTTTCCACGAGCCCGCGGCGGGTCGGGTGCTGCTGGGGGACCGCGACATCACCGCGCTTCCGCCGGAGCGGCGCGAGGCGGGCATGGTGTTCCAGGGCTATGCGCTCTGGCCGCACATGAGCGTGCTGGAGAACGTGGCCTTCGGCCTGGAGGTGCGCCGGGTCCCGGTGGCCGAGCGGCGACGCCGCGCCCTGGAGGCCCTGGATCTGGTGCACATGGCGGACCTGGCCGAACGGCGTCCCGGGCAGCTGAGCGGCGGTCAGCAGCAGCGCGTGGCGCTGGCCCGCGCCATCGTGTTCCGTCCCCGCGTGCTGCTGCTGGACGAACCGCTCTCCAATCTGGACGCGGCCCTCCGGCTGGAGATGCGGAACCTGATCCGCCGCATCCGCGACGAGGTCCGCATGACCACGGTCTACGTGACCCATGACCAGTCCGAGGCGCTGAGCCTGGCCGACGCCATCGCCGTGATGCGGCAGGGTCGCGTGGTGCAGCGCGGCACGCCGCAGTCGCTCTACCGCCGACCCGCCAGCCGCTTCGTGGCCGAGTTCATGGGTCGCATCAACCTGCTGCCGTCCACGGTGCTCCAGGCCGGACCCCAGGGCGGCACCCTTCGGACGGCGGTGGGTGACCTGGCCTGCGACGCATGCTCCGCGCCGCAGGGCGCCGCGGTTCTGGCGGGCATCCGGCCGGAATCACTGCGGATCGTCGCGGAAGGACCCATCCGGGGGCTGGTGCGACGGAGCGTCTATCTTGGCGAGATGGCCCAGCACGAGGTCGAGACCGCCGCCGGCACGCTGCTGGTGCTCGAGCAGGATCCCGGACGCGCCTCGCGCGCCGGCGAGACCCTGGCCCTGCAGGCCGCGCGCGACGCGGTGATCGCGCTGACCGACTGAACCACGGAACCCACCATGACCACCATCGAATTCAATGGCAACCAGATCGAGCTCAAGCCCCAGGAGAACGCGCACTTCCTGCACCTGGCCAACAACTTCATCCCGCTGCTGTCGGCAGGGGAGCCCTTCGCCAAGGTCTGCGCGCTGGTGCTGGCCGACGGCATGAGGAAGAGCGTGGGCATGGAGCACCCGCTCATGCAGAGCACGTTCTGGATGATGCACCAGGTGGGCGTGCGGAGCGTCACCATCGACCTGGAGTCCCAGCAGGTGAACTTCGGCGAGACGACCAGGAGCGACATGGAGGGTCGGCCCTTCGAGGAGAACTTCTCGCCCGGCAACCAGGCGACGGGGCGCGCCATGGTGGCCACCCTCATGGCGGTCACGCAGCGCTCCGTGCGCGTGAACGGCGAGGAATGGGCGGTGCGCGTGCAGCCACTGGAGACCATGAAGCGGGTGAACCAGGAGACCATGCAGAGCCGGCAGTTCGGCGAGGAGATCCATGTCACCGCGGTGCGCCGGCTGATCATGCTGCTCATGCAGGGCAAGACCAGGGATGACGCCGAGGTGCTCGCGGCGCTGCAGGTGGTGGCGGACCTGAACGTGCGAGGCTTCCGCCACTCGGCCGATGGCAAGCAGGTGGCCTTCGAGGCCTTCAGCGAGCCCAATGCGCTGGCCATGGCGTACCTGAGCAACCTGAGCCCCGACCACCGGGACCGTGCCGTGGCCAAGGCCCGCGAACTCAACGCCCGTTGCATGGGGAAGGCGCCGCAGGCCCAGGCGCCGCTTGGTCGCCGTCGCCGCGACTGAGGCCGCGTCCGATCAGGCCAGGGCCCAGGTCCGCAGTCCGTCCATCAGCTGTCCGGTGACCTCGTCGGGACTCCGCGAGGCGTCGATGACCAGGTGTCCCTTCGGATCGCGACGCGCCTGCTCCAGGTAGCCCTGCCGCACGCGTCGGTGGAAATCGGCGCCCTTGCCCTCCATGCGGTCGAGCAGGGGACTCAGTCGCCGCATGGCGGTGTCGGTGTCCACGTCGAAGAGCACGGTGAGATCAGGCCAGCGTCCGCCGATGGCCACCTGCGCCACGGCGCGGATCTCGGCCTCGGCCATGCCGCCCGCGGCGCCCTGGTAGGCCAGCGTGCTGCCCACGAAGCGGTCGCTGATCACGCATGCGCCGGCGGCCAGCGCAGGCTTCACCCGCTCCTCGACCAGCTGCGATCGGCTGGCCATGTAGAGCAGCATCTCGCATCGAACGGTCATCTCGCCGTGGATGGGATCGAGCAGGATCTGCCGGATGCGCTCGCCCACGGCGGTGCCGCCGGGCTCGCGCACCAGCACCAAGGGAAGCGACCTCGACTCGGCCCAGGCCTGCAGCCGCGCGATCTGCGTGCTCTTGCCGCTGCCGTCCGGGCCCTCGAAGGCCAGGAACCGTCCACGCAGCCGATCGCTCCATTCGGCGCCGCCCATGGCCGCAATGTAGCGGGGGTCCGGCGCGGCCACGACACGCTCCGCCAGACTCACGCGTCCTCCGGGAGTTCCTCGACCTGCGGCGGTCCGATGACCGCGCTGCCCACCCGGACCAGGTTGGCGCCGCACTCGATGGCCACCTCGTAGTCGCCGCTCATGCCCATGCTGAGCAGGTCGAAGCGGTCCCCGCCGGTGCCGGCCGTGCGGCATTCCTGGAAGATCTCGCGGCAGCGGTCGAAGGTCCGGCGGGCCGCATCGAGGCCCCCCTCGAGCGGGGCCATGCACATGAGGCCGCGCACCTTCAGGTTCAGCATGGTGTCCATCTGGTCGAGCAGGTGGCGGACGGCGGGCGGCGCGATGCCGTGCTTGCTGCCCTCGCCGCTCACGTTCACCTCGACCAGCACCTCCATGGGCGTCTCGCGGCGCACCGCGGCGGCCTGCATCTCCTCGGCCAGCCGCAGGCTGTCCACGCCATGCACCAGTCGGGCCACCTCCATGCACTTGCGGACCTTGTTCCGCTGCAGCGAGCCGATCATGTGCCAGCGGACGGTGGGCAGCTCCGCCCTGGGGTCCATCTCGCGGCGGCGCTGCAGCCACTCGCCCACGCTGGCCGCGCGCTGCACCAGCTGCTGCACGCGATTCTCCGCCAGGTCCACCTGTCCGAACTTCACCAGCTCGCGGATCTGGTCGATGCTGCCGCTCTTGGTGACCACCACCAGCAGCACCTCGGAGGGCTTGCGACCGCTGCGCTTCGCGGCGGCCTCCACGCGCTGACGGACCTCGTTCCAGCGACCCCGAAGTTCGCCGCTTGCGGCGGCATCCAGCGGGGCGGGTGCTGCGGTTTCTCCCATGCGGGCAGGCTAGCCCCGGGCGTCACGCGGAGCAACGCCCGGACGTTCCTACACTGCCGCGATGGCCACGCCGACCGATGCCACGGGTCCCGTCGTCCTGATCGTGCGCGACGGATGGGGACGCAATCCGCACGCCGAGCACCAGGCCTTCGATGCCGTGAGGCTGGCCCGCACCCCCTGCGCGGACATGCTGGAACGCGACTGGCCCACCACGCTCATCCGGACCAGTGGCGAGGACGTGGGCCTGCCCATGGGTCCGGATGGTCCGGTCATGGGCAACAGCGAGGTGGGTCACCAGAACCTGGGCGCTGGTCGCGTGGTCGATCAGGAACTGATGCGCATCACGCGAGCCATCCGCGACGGCTCCTTCGCCCGCAACCCGGTGCTCCAGGAGGCCTTCCATCGCGCGAACGCCTCGGGTCGCCGCGTGCACGTCATGGGCCTGCTCAGCGACGGGCAGGTGCACAGCGATCTTCCGCACCTCGAGGCGGTGCTCGAGCAGGCCAAGGCCGCGGGCGTGGCCTCCGATCGGCTCTTCGTGCATGCGTTCACGGACGGCCGTGACACGGCGATGGACGGCTCGCTTCGCTACCTGCCCTGGCTGCAGCGGGTGCTCGACCGCACCGGTGGACGGTTGGCCACCCTCTGTGGCCGCTTCTTCGCCATGGATCGCGACCATCGTTGGGAGCGCGTGAAGCAGGCCTATGACCTGCTCTGCGGGCGCGGGGGTCAGGTGGCGGATTCGGCGCTGGCCGCGGTGCAGCGGCACCTGGCGAATCCCCCGGGTCCCACGCAGAAGGGCGACGAGTTCACGCCACCCACCCGCGTGTGCGCGGATGGCGTGATCCAGGATGGCGACAGCGTGATCTTCTTCAACTTCCGCGGCGACCGGCCGCGCGAGCTGTGCAAGGCATTCATGCTGGACGATGCGGCATGGAAGGCGGTGCAGGGGGGCGGCTTCGACCGCGAGCCGCGGCCGCGCGACCTGTTCTTCGCCACCATGGCCGAGTACGAGCAGGGCCTGCCCGTGAAGCCCATCTTCATGCGGCCCGGCAGGATGAGGGACATCCTGGGCGAGGTGGTGAGTCGCGCGGGCCTGACGCAGTTCCGCTGCGCCGAGACGGAGAAGTTCCCGCACGTCACCTTCTTCTTCAACGACTATCGCGAGGAGCCGTTCCCGGGCGAGCGTCGCGTGATCGTGCCCAGTCCCAAGGACGTGCCCACCTACGACCTGAAGCCGCAGATGAGCGCGGAAGGGGTCCGTGACGCGGTGCTGGCGCGACTGGCGGCGCCGGATTGCGAGCGGCTGTTCATCGTGAACTTCGCCAACCCCGACATGGTGGGCCACACCGGCTCGCTGGAGGCGGCCACGAAGGCGTGCGAAGTGGTGGACGCGTGCGTGCAGCGGATCGTGGACGCCACGCTGGCCAGGGGCGGATCGCTGGTGGTCACCGCGGATCACGGCAACGCCGAGCAGATGAGGGATCCGGTGACCGGCGCCCCGCACACGGCCCACACCAACTTTCCCGTGCCGCTGACGGTGGTCGGCGGGAAGTGGAAGGGGGCTCCCCTGCGGCAGGGTGGCCGCCTGGGTGACGTGGCCCCGACCCTGCTGCAGATGCTGGGCGTGCCCCAGCCGGATGGGATGTCCGGGATTTCCCTGCTGAAAACCTGAAATCGGGGGTGGCATCCCGCGTTTCCGGCGTCATGCTGAAGGCGGATCCGACCCCCATGAAGTGCATCGCTCCCCTTGTGCTGGCCGCCACCATGACCCTGGCTGCCCAGGCCGCGCCACCGCAGGCGCAGTGCTGGTTCGTGAACATCACGGGCCGCACCGGCTACGGCGGACAGGAAGCGGACGTCCAGAGCGTGAAGTACGACGCCAACTTCATCTACGTGTCCTGCAGTTCGGTGCCCAGCTACTCGATCGGTCCGTGGCCCGGCAATCCCGGATCACCGACGGATGGCAACTGGACCTTCCGCATCACGCGGAACCCGCAGCCCAAGTCCGGCACGCGCACCGCCACCGGCCTGGGCCAGATCGGCGTGTGGACCAACGGCGTGTGCATCTTCAATGCCAGCGATGCCCGCAGCTACAACAACCGCAACGTCTGGCACCAGAACGCGATCGTGGTGGAGGGTCCGGGCTTCGACGCCTGCGGCGGCCACCCCGCGCAGACGCAGTACCACAATCACCAGAATGCCGCGTGCATGTACGACCTGGTGCCCACGGAGCACTCGCCGATCGTCGGTTTCGGCTTCGACGGGTTTCCCGTGTACGGGCCGTTCGGTCACGCGAACACCGATGGCACGGGCGGCATCCGGCGCATCAGGAGCAGCTACCGCCTGCGCAGCATCACGCAGCGCACCTCGCTGCCGGATGGAACGCCGCTGACCTCCACCAACTACGGGCCCGCCGTGAGCGGCACCTATCCGCTGGGCTACTACATCGAGGACCACGAGTACGTGGCGGGCCTCGGAGACCTGAACGAGTCCAACGCGCGGTTCTGCGTGACGCCGGAATTTCCCCAGGGCACGTGGGCGTACTTCATCACCACCGACAGCGCCGGATCGCCCGCGTATCCGTACATCCTGGGTCCCACCTACATGGGCACGCTGGACACGGCGAACACCGGGCCGACGGGTGGACACGTCACGGTGCCGGGAACGGCCGTGACCCTGGACCCCGTGGATCTTGACGAATCCGGCGGCGTGGATGCCGGCGACATCGGCGCGCTGCTGCTGCTCTTCGGTTCGCGGGGCCCGGTGGGTGACCTGGATGGCAGCGGCATGGTGGACGCCGGTGACATCGGCACCATGCTGCTTCGCTTCTGAGCCGTGCGCGCCATGCACACCATCCCGGCACGCCTGATCTGCGGCGCGGTGGCGCTCGTGGCGGCGGGCGAATCCGTGACGCGCGAGGAAGTGACCGTGCCGCGCGGCGCCTTCACCATGGCCGCGCTCGACCAGGGCATGGGCCAGCTGGACCAGGACTTCGGACAGCGACCGGGCACCGTGATCACCTTCGATCGCCCCTTCGTGATGACCCGAACCGAGATCACGCAGGCGGAGTTCAAGGCCGCGCTTGGACGCAACCCGTCGAGGTTCGCCGACGCCGCCGACGCACCGCTGCGACCGGTGGAGCAGGTCTCGCAGTGGGACGCCATGGAGTACTGCAACGCTCGCTCGAAGCGCGATGGCCTGGCGCCGCGCTACGAACTGCGGAAGGTGGTGCGGCGGTCCGACGGCGGCATCCAGTTCGCGCTGGTGAAGGACCTTGGCGGTCCTGGTTGGCGGCTGCCCACCGAGGCCGAGTGGGAGTACGCCTGCCGCGCCGGTGGCACCGGGGCGTTCGCCTTCGGTGACGACGAGCAGCGCATCGGCGAACATGGCTGGAGCCGTGACCAGTCCGGTGGCCAGACCCATGCCGTGGGCACGAGGAAGCCCAACGCGTGGGGCCTGAACGACATGCACGGCAACGTCTGGGAGTGGTGCTTCGATCC
>RFOC01000310.1 GCA_009926815.1 Planctomycetota bacterium | reverse complement strand
GTCGTCCGCGAACGGCATCTCGACCATAGAAGGCCTCCCTGCACGCCTCCAGACCGGCCAGTCGCTCGGTTGGGGACTTGTTCAGCCAGAAGTCCGCGTCCGGATCGGGACCATGCATGCGGCCCACGGTGATGCGACCTCGATCGACGCGGGGTGCGTCCTGGTCGGTCGGTCGATCCGAGGGGCTGGCCGGCGCCATGATGCGAGTCTATCGGCAAGCATGAACACATCCATGCAAATCCATCATGGGGCGATGGATCGGCAAGGTTCTTGATCTCCGAGGCGATGGAATCGCGCATCGCTGCGGTGGCCGGGGTGGCGCCGTGACCAGTCGTACCATTTCCCCCATGCCCGCCAAGCCCAAGGTGCTGGTCGCCATGAGCGGCGGTGTCGACAGTTCCGTCGCCGCCGCGCTGTTGCAGCGCGAAGGCCACGAGGTGGTGGGGGTGTTCATGCGTCTGGGCTCGCCGGGCGAGTCGCTGGATGAGGCCGTGCCCGCCGAGAAGGCCTGCGCCACGCCGCGAGCCGGCCTGAAGATCGGCCATCAGGGCTGCTGCAGTCTGGAAGACGCCAGCGACGCACGCGCCGTGGCCGCGCGCCTGGGCTCGCCGCTGTACGTGGTGAACTTCAAGAAGGATTTCGGCCGCATCATCGACTACTTCGCGCAGGCCTATCACGCCGGGCACACGCCCAACCCATGCGTGCGCTGCAACGACTGGCTCAAGTTCGGCCGCCTGTTCGATCACGCCGAGCAGCTGGGCTGTGAACTGGTGGCCACCGGCCACTACGCCCGCTGCGTGCAGCAGGATCAGGGTTGGAGCCTTCGCCGCGGCGTGGACGCGGCCAAGGACCAGAGCGCGGTGCTGTTCGGCATCCGCCCCGAGCGGTTGGCTCGCGTTCGCTTCCCCGTGGGTGAGCTGCCCAAGTCGCGAACCCGCGAACTGGCTCGCGACATGGGTCTGCCCACCTTCGACAAGCCGGATTCGCAGGAGATCTGCTTCGTGCCCGACCAGGATTACGCGGGCTTCCTCGAGCGTCGGCAGCCCGAGGCCATGCGGCCCGGCAGCATCGTCGATCTCTCGGGTCGCATCCTGGGCGAGCACGGCGGCCACCAGCGGTTCACCATCGGGCAGCGCAAGGGGCTTGGCGTGGCGGTGGGAGAGCCGCTCTACGTGGTGGCCAAGGACGCAGGCGCCAACACCGTGACCCTGGGGCCACGTCAGGCGCTGGCCGTGCAGGCCATCGAGGCCGGCGAGGCGAACTGGCTGGTCGCTGTGCCCCAGCATCCGCTTCGCTGCACCGTGCAGTGGCGCGTGCATGGCACCCCCGAGCCGGCCACGGTGAATGCCACGGTCCCCGGCCGCTTCCGGGTGCAGTTCGACGATCCGGTGCTCGCGGTGGCCACCGGGCAGGCGGCCGTGCTCTATGACGGTGATCGCGTGCTCGGCGGCGGCTGGATCGACCGCACCGAGCGGGCTGCCTGAGCTGCGTCCCTCGCGGTAGGCTTGCGCCGCTCTTTCGCACCCGATTCCATCAAGGACCCTCATGGCCACCGCCTCGACCAAGATCACCTCGCTGCTCGGCAAGGACGCCGATTCGCTCCTCTCGCACAAGGCCAAGGTGCCCGCCAACCTGCTGCACCTGCCCGGCCCGGACTTCGTGGACCGCGTCTGGGCCTGCTCGGACCGCAACCCGCAGGTACTGGTCAACCTGCAGCGCATGTTCGGCACGGGTCGCCTGGCCAACACCGGCTACCTCAGCATCCTGCCGGTGGATCAGGGCATCGAGCACGCGGCGGGCGCGAGCTTCGCCAAGAACCCGATCTACTTCGACGGCGAGAACATCGTGAAGCTGGCCATGGAGGGTGGCTGCAACGCCGTGGCCACCACCTTCGGCG
>RFOC01000309.1 GCA_009926815.1 Planctomycetota bacterium | reverse complement strand
ATGTGGCGGAATTGGCAGACGCGCAAGATTCAGGTTCTTGTGGGCTCACCCCCGTGGAGGTTCGACTCCTCTCATCCGCATGCCCGCGGGCCCGATCGACGGATCGGGCCCGCGTCGTTTTTGGGCCCCACGTCCCCTCCTAGACTGCCGCCGTGATCGACCTCGATGCCAACGCGACCACGCCCCCGCTGCCCGAGGTGGTGCAGGCGGTGCGCCAGGCCCTGGAGCAGGAATGGGCCAATCCCAGCTCGATCCACCGCGGCGGACAGGCGGCCAGACGCGTGGTGGAACTGGCCCGCGCGGAGGTGGCGGCCCTGCTGGGCTGCACGGAGCGGGAACTGGTCTTCACCAGCGGCGGCACGGAGGCGGCGGACCTGGCGATCCGCGGAAGCCTGCAGGCCACGGGGCGATCGATGGTGGTCACCAGCCCGCTCGAGCATGCGGCGGTGCGCGATCTGGCCCGCCGACTGGAGGCGCAGGGCGCGGCCCGGATCATCTGGCTGCAGCATGACGCCCGGGGCCGCGTGAGCGTGGCGCACCTGGAGCGGATCCTGGCGGAGCATGCCGGGGAGATCGCGGTGGTGAGCGTGATGGCCGCGAACAACGAGACCGGCACGATCCAGCCGGTGGCGGAACTGGCCCGCGCCTGTCGGCAGGCGGGCGTGAGCTTCCACACGGACGCCACGCAGTGGGTCGGCAAGATGCCCACCGACATGGCTTCGCTGGGCGTGGATCTGCTCTCCTGCTCCGCCCACAAGCTGCATGGCCCCAAGGGCGTGGGCGCGCTGGCCATTCGGCGAGGCACGCCGCTGGAGGCCGTGCTGGCCGGAGGCCCGCAGGAGCGCGAACGACGCGCCGGCACCGAGAACGTGCCGGGCATCGCGGGCTTCGCGGCAGCGGCTCGCCTGGCCCGCACCTGGCTGGCGGAGAACGGCGGCGCTCCGGCGGCGGCGCTTCGGGATCTGCTGGAGCGCCTGGTGCGGGAGGCCCGACCGGAGGCGCAGGTCAACGCCGCGGAAGGGCCGCGGCTCTGGAACACCGCCAGCGTGGCCTTCCCCGGGCTCGAGGCCGAGGCGATCCTCCTGGCCCTTTCGGAGCGGGGCGTCTTCGCCAGCGCTGGCGCGGCATGCAGCAGCGGCTCGCTGGAGCCCAGCCCCGTGCTGCTTGCCCTGGGACTTCCCGAGCGGGTGGCCCACGGCACCGTTCGGTTCAGCCTGTCGCGCGGCACCACGGAGACGGAGGTTCGCGAGGCAGCCGGGCGCATCGAGGCCGCGGTGCAGGCCGTGCAGCGATCATCCACCCACGCGCTGGGCCACTGATCCCTCAGTCCCTGGCGCGAAGCGCGGCCAGTTCCGCGGCGTCGGCGGGCTCGAAGGGCCGGAAGCGCTCCAGCGTGCCTCGCTCCTCGCTGAAGAGCAGCGCCCGCTCGGCCCCCAGACGGCTGGCGGCGGGCGAGTCGATGAGGCCGCTGGAATCGTTGGCGCCCATCTGCATGAGCACCCGAAGGTCGAAGTCGCGCATGCCCCCGCGATCGACGTATCGCTGCAGGCTGGTGGCGGTGTCCACGCCCAGCACCGCGTGCACGCCCACGGCGGGACCATCACGCAGGATGGCGGCCAGCACCCGATCGGGCTTGGGCGGCCCATCGCTGGACCCGAAGCTGAAGTCGTCCTCGTTGCGGCGAAGCGAGCGGAACCGCTGCAGGCCGTGGACCAGCAGCAGGATCGCAGGCTCGTCGGAGCGGCCGCTCTCGGTGCGGCGGAGGACCTCGGCGCCCAACGCGATCACGGCCTCGTCCACCTCCCGATAGCCGGGCAGGCTCGCGTCCACCTCGAGCGTGCCGCACATGGCGGCCAGCTGGCCGGCCTCGGGCGCATCGGCGGGCGTGCCATCGAGCAGGATGACCC
>RFOC01000308.1 GCA_009926815.1 Planctomycetota bacterium | reverse complement strand
CGTCCACCACCAGCAGGTCGGCACCCGCCAGACGGCCCTGCGGACCGCAGGTCCACACCGTGGCATTGCGCACGAGCACGTCCTGCCGCTGCGGCGGCTGGTCGAAGCCGTACTCGCCCAGCGGCACGGTGCGCGGCACGAAGGCCAGCGGATCCTCGGTCCTCGCGGGCTCGGGCTTGGCCGGTTCGGCGGGCTTGGCCTCCGCCGGGGGCGTGGCACGGACCAGGGTGAACGCGATCGATCGGCCCTCGCCCGTCTCGGCGGTGCCGCGCACCTCGTCACCCACCACCACCGCCGTGCAACGCAGCAGTCCGGGCAGGCCGAAGGCATCGCCCTTGAGGGTGAAGGCCACCTTGTCCAGGTCGAAGTTCACGCGCTCGGCGGCGAACTTCAGGGGGTCGGGCAGCTTGGCCGCGGGCAACGCCTCCACCTTGCCATCCGGCGAGGGCACCACGGGTGTCGCCGGCGGCGCCGGCGGCTGCCGCTCCAGGTTGATCGTCTTCGCCTGCGGGTCGATCGATCCGGTCAGTTCCACCCCCTCGGCCTTGAGCGCGAAGGAGCCGCTGAAGGCGAACTGCACGGGCCGGAACACCTCGCTCGGCGTGCCCGCCACCCATGTGGCCAGCACGTGGGTCTTCTCGTCGAACAGTGGGCCATCGGTCACCAGCAGGTTCGCCATGCGGCCGGGCTCGAGCGTGCCGACGATGGCGCCCAGCCCAAGCTGCGCGGCGGGGCGCACCGTGAGGCACCCCAGCAGCTCGTCCTCGGAGAGGCCCTCGCGCATCACGCGACGGGCCCTCGCGGGAAAGTCGCCGCGATTCTTCAGCCGGTGCGTGCCCACGCTCGCGTCCACGCCCGCGTCGAGAAGCTGCTTCAGGTTGCGAGGCGCCAGCGCCCAGGTGGCCAGCTCGCGCAGGCTCACGCCATCATCGGCGCGCGGATCGGCCACCTCGGGCACCTTGGGGAACTCCAGCGGCACCACCACGGGCGAGCCGGTCGCCTTCACCTCGGCCAGCCTGCGGAACTCCATGCCGCTGCCGAGCATGCGCGACCTCAGGTTGAACTCCCGCGCCACGCGCGACGCTCGCAGCAGTTCCTGCTCGTTGGGCACGTCGAAGACCACCACCTGCGAGCCATCCACGGCCGGCTTCAGCGCGGCCAGCGCCGCCGAGGCCTGGGGCGGGTCCTTCCCCTGCGGTGCGGCCTGCCAGGCGATCACGCACGCCTTCTGCCACTGGGCATCCAGGAGCGTCTGCCGCACCAGTGCAATGGCGCCCATCAGCGCACCGGGGTACTTCGAATCCTCGCCGCCGAAGTCGCCCACGTGCGCGAAGGCGATCGTCTGCCCAGCGTCCGGCACGATCGCCTCGGCCTTGCGGTCCTCCTCCGCCAGCAGCAGCACCGCGGAGGCGCCGCGGAAGATTCCGGTGTTGGGGTGCACGGCGGCCATGGCGAAGCCCATGTCGCGCAGTTCCTTCCGCGTGCCCGAGGGCACCACCGGAAGGTCGGCCACGCGCAGCTGCGGCGTCACCTTTCGATTCCAGTGACTGCTGGCATCGTCCCCCAGGCTCCTGGCGGCGGCGTCGCTGTCCACCACCAGCCCGGCATCGATCAGCCCCGGATACAGGGTGCGGCCCTTCGCGTCATGCACCGTGGTGCCGGGCGGCGCCTTCACCTCGCCCGCCTTGCCCACGGCGGTGATCCAGCCGTTCTCGAGCAGGATGGCGCCGTCCTCGATGCGTTGCCCAGGCTTGACCACCACGGTCGCGTGCTCGATCAGGTCGCGGCGGAGATCCGCCAAGCGCATGGCCACGGGGGGCGGGTCCTGGGCCAGGACAGGGAGGCAAAGGCAGGCCAGGCCTGCAGCCGTTGCGGCGAAGGGGGCGGTCTTCATGGCTTGGATTCCAACCG
>RFOC01000307.1 GCA_009926815.1 Planctomycetota bacterium | reverse complement strand
CAGCGATTCCGTATCGCGATCCTGAGACTCAGCGCCCGTCCAACGCGGCGTGAACATCGGCGACCAGTTCCGGCAGGAATCGCTCGAAGGCGTTCCAGAGGATCGCGTGGTCGATCGCGGCGTAGCCGTGCACCAGCACATGACGAAGATCGATCGCGTTTGCTGCATGGCGGATGCGGTCCACCACCTCAGGATGCCTCTTCCGCAACGCGCTCAACGCCTCGCCGATCACCTCGAACTTGCGTTCGAAGATCACCTTCAGGTCCTCGTTGCGGAGGAACGCCTCTGCCTGCAAGGAGCGGGCCCGGGCCTGCATGATTCGGCCGCGTCCAGCACGTCCTGCAGGAGTCCGGCGACGCTACGCGGCGGCATAGATGGGCAGTCGCGTGGATTCGAGCTCGGCTCGGAAGTGAGGATTCCGAACGCCGTGCAGGCTGACCAGGTCAATCTGCCTGCCAAGAATGCGGCTCAGGTCGCGGTAAAGCTGCAGGAACCGCTCGGCCAGATCGGGCGCCTTCGGCGTCATCTCGACCAGCAGGTCGATGTCACTTGAGTCGGGATTCCATGTCCCGGATGCAGCCGAGCCGAACGCCCACAGCGAGCGGACGCCTGCGCGGCGGCACGCCTCCTGAATCTGTGGAAGGCAGTTCGAGATGACGGCTGGAAGTGCCACGACATGAATTTATCCGACGGTGCTGGGGCAATGGAAGAGTTCGGGAATTGAGTGACTGCGGGCGATGCTTAGGGAGCAACGGCCCGCCGGAGGGCGGGGCATGCGCCGCGGGACCGCTGCAAAAGAGCAACGGCCCGCCGGAGGGCGGGCCGTTGCGCTCAAGTGGAGTGGATGAGGATCGAACTCACAACCTCTTGAATGCGATTCAAGCGCTCTCCCAATTGAGCTACCACCCCATGGGAGGGGCATAGTGTAGCCCGGGGACCGCGTCGCTGCCATGCTGCGAAGGCGTGTCCGCGAGGCCTTGCCGGGCCTGCCCGAACCGCGTTGGGCATGGCGGTGGCCCGCCCGCGCCCGTACCCTCGACCGCGATGACCTCGGAGTGGATCTGGATCTGGTGCGGGCTGGTGGCGGTCGCCAGCGTGGCGGGGGGGTTGCTGCCCTCGCTCCTGAAGTGGACGCATCGCCGCCTGCAGATGGCTCTCTCGTTCGTGAGTGGCGTGATGCTGGGCGTGGCCGTCTTCCACATGCTGCCGCACGCCGTCATGACCCGGAGCGAATCCATGCCCATGGGGCATGCCGCGCTGGAGCCCGTCATGGTCGCCATGGCGCTGGGCTTCCTGGCCATGTTCTTCCTGGAGCGGTTCGCCAGCTTCCACCAGCACGAGCCCGCCGAGGCCAGTTGCGAGCACGGGCACGATCACCACCACGCGGCGCCCGTGGGTCGGCTGACCTGGACCGGCGCGGCCCTGGGGCTGACGCTGCATGGGCTGCTCGAGGGCGTGGCCATCGCCAGCAGCGTGCTGGCGGCGCAGGTGCTCCATCCCGGCCTGGCCGCCGCGGGCTTCGGCACCTTCCTGGTCATCCTGCTGCACAAGCCCTTCGACGCGATGACGCTCACCACGCTGTTCCGCGCGGGTCAGGGCCCGGGACGCACGGCACACCTGCTGAACCTCGCCTTCGCGCTGGTGGTGCCCGTGGGGGCGGGACTCTTCCTGATGGGTTCCGGCGACGCCAACCCGGCCATCGTGGCGGCGGCCCTGGCCTTCAGCGCGGGCACCTTCCTCTGCATCGCGGGCAGCGACCTGCTTCCGGAACTGCAGTTCCACCGGCACGACCGCGTGCTGCTGTCCGTGCTGCTCACGCTGGGGCTGGCGCTGGCGTGGGGCGTGGGGCGGCTCGAGGCCGCCAGCCACGATCACGCCTCGCACGTCCAGGGCACGGCCCACGATCACGCGGACCACGATCACGCGGACCACGA
>RFOC01000306.1 GCA_009926815.1 Planctomycetota bacterium | reverse complement strand
TTCGCCGCCGTGGCCGCCGAACGACCGGTCCAGATCGCGGCAGCCGCGACCAGTCCCGCGGCCAGCAGCAGCGGCAGCGTGGGCAGCGGCGAGAGCGAGAGGAAGCCCAGCAGCCCCGCGACCAGCCAGAGCGCCGCCGGACGCGCCGCGAGCTGCCCGGGAATCTCCTCGCCCAGCGATCGACCACTGGCCGCCTTCGCGCTCACCAGGCCACTGGCCGTGGCCACCAGGAAGGCGGGCACCTGCGTGACCAGCCCGTCGCCCACCGCCAGCATGGCGAAGCAGCGGAGGCTCTCGCCCGCCGACCAGTCCTTCTGGAGGACCCCGACCAGGAAGCCGCCCACGATGTTCACGAGCACGATCACCAGACCCGCGATCGCGTCGCCCCGCACGAACCTGCCCGCGCCATCCATGGCGCCGTGGAAGTCCGCCTCTCGCAGCAGTTCCTCGCGGCGCCGCCTGGCCTCGGCCGCATCGATGGCCCCGCTGGCCAGGTCCGCATCCACCGCCATCTGCCGACCCGGCAGCGCATCCAGCGCGAACCGCGCCGCGACCTCGCCCATGCGGACGGATCCCCGGGTGACCACCACGAACTGCACCACGACCAGCATGGCGAAGACGCTGAGCCCCACCACGGGATTGCGACCGGCCGCCAGCAGGCCGAAGGCCTCGATGATGGCGCCCGCGCTCGCGGCCGCCTCGGCTGGCGTGGCGGCCTCGCTGCCCAGGATGAGCCGCGTGCTGGCCACGTTGAGTCCCAGACGGAGCAGCGTGGTGCCCAGCACCAGCGCGGGGAAGACGCTCAGGTCCAGTGGGCGTCGCATGCCCGCCGCACTGGCCAGCACCACGCCGCTGAGCGCGAAGTTCACCGCGATCAGGCCATCCATGCCCCACGCCGGCAGCGGCAGCACCAGCAGCGCGACCACGCCGACGAAGAGCGCAGGCACGATCCACTCCATGCGCATCGGTCGGTTCACGCCAGCCTCCATCGCGCGCGGGTGATGGCGGCACGGGGCCGCTCCTCCCGAGACGCCTCGCGTGCCTCGGCATGGGTCATGCGGAGCATGCGGTCGAATCGGCGCGAAGCCAGCCTCCACTGCAGAAGGCCCAGGGCCACGATGGCCAGCAGCGAGGCCAGCGCGACCGCCGCCACGAAGGCCCCGATCGCCCAGAGACCGTCCAGAAGGCTGCGGGCGCCGAGTCGAGCCAGCCCAGGCAGCCAGGGCAGCGAGGCCACCACCCCGACGCCGATGACCATGCCCGCCAGACCCAGACTGGACGCCGAACCCCGGAGCCGGTGGAGCCATCCGGCCCGACGGAAGGCGGGCCGCGCAAGCCGGATCCAGGGACCGTGGATGATCAGGGACGAGGCCAGGGCGGCCAGGCAGACCGCCAACGCTCCGGTGATGGCCGGCAGCAGCACTTCCGAGGCCGAGGCTGGCTGCGGCGATGGCGTGACCGCCAGCGACTGTCGCAGCCACGCTCGAGCCTCGGCGGAGACGGGCCCCGCGGCGATCGAGAGAAGTCCGACGGCCAGAAGGCCACTCACCGCGGACGCGAGCCACGGCGCCCTCGGGCCGTGCCCCTGATCGATCGCCTGTCGCCGGCGTGCCGGCGTGGCCTCGAAGACCCGATCCTCGCCCGCACCGATCATCGCAGACCTCCGTGGGCGAGCCATGCCATGGATTGCCGGACCAGATCCTGCTGGATGGCCCAGGCCGTGGCCATCGAGGCGGCCAGCATGCCCATGCCCATGGCCGCGCGGACGCCGAATCCGCCGCCCAGCGTGACCATGCGCGGGGCGGCCCGCACCACGGCGCCGCCGATCACCGTTCCCGCCAGCGTGACCGCCAGCACGGGCATGCATGCACGAAGCCCCACGTCGAACGCCGCATCGAGCGCGGCGCCCAGTCGCTCCGGCGAAGCCAGCCATGACTC
>RFOC01000305.1 GCA_009926815.1 Planctomycetota bacterium | reverse complement strand
TCGCCCGGTCGCGCATCCTGCTCCGACAGATAGGGCTTCACGAAGGGACTCGGCGGCGCGAAACTGGCGCTGCTTCCACTGGCAGGCTCCACCACCAGGAAGACGTCCTCGCCTCCCAGGCCATCCAGATTGCCGCGCTTGGAGAGGATCGGGTCGCTCGCGTCCAGCACCGTGGTCTGCCCGATGCTGATCGGCGTGCCCGCACCCAGCGTGTCCACGCGCAGGAACGCGGCTTCGCTGTCCGTGCCGATTCGCCTGTACACGCTCACGATGTCGCGGTCGCCGTCGCTGTCCACGTCGATCAGGGCCACGTCCAGGCCACTGCTTGCGCCCGCGGGCTGGTACGGCACGCCGCCCGTGAAGCCGTTCGGGCGGTTCCGGAAGATGCTCAGCACCGGCAGCGCGCTGCCCACGGCAGGCAACTGCGGATCCGCGTTCGCCGTCACGATGTCATCCAGTCCATCGCCATCGATGTCCGCCACGTCCATGCCCCTGGGATTCGCCGTGATGTTCATCGTCTGCCGCACCGCGTACCCGCTGCCCTGGTCCGTGATCGTGCAGACGTAGCCCGTCTCCGTGGCCACCAGGCCATCCAGCGTGGTCGAGCGGATGCCGCCCGTGGCAACGCCCGTGCTGCCCACGCCGTACACCCCCGAGCCCCGAGACATCACATCGGCGGATCCGGGCAGTGTCAGCGAAGGCTGGCTCTGACCCCCAGCGCGGTTCATGAAGAACAGCCTGGCGTTCTTCGTGCCCACCGCCACGTTGTTGCCCGAGGGCAGCATCGCGGTCTTCAGGCCCGCGCGGCCCGCGGACTTGAATGCCGCCTGACCCTGCGGCGGTGGCACCACCTGCACCGAACTGGGCGCCGCACCGAAGCCGCTCAGCACCGCATCCGCCTGCAGGTCCAGAGAGTTCCCGGGGTTGCGGCGATACACGCGCGCCGTGCTGTCGCTGGCCAGGCCCACCACCACGTCAGGCAGACCATCGCCATCCACATCCCCTGCCGCGATGCAGGTCGGCTGCGAGGGAATGCTCTCCAGCACGCTGGTGCCGCCAAGATTCCCCGCGCCGTCATTCATGAGCACCTGGATCAGGCCAGGCTGCGAGGCGCCGAAGTCCACCGCCAGGGCCAGGTCATCAAAGCCGTCCTGGTTCAGATCCACCGTGGCCGCCGCCACGGCGTTGCCCGAGTAGCTGCCCGAGGTGGAGCCGGCCAGCGAGCCCGAACTCTGGATGTCAAGCAGGCGAAGGCTGAGCAGCGTGCCGCCACCGGTCAGGCCTGAACTTGGCACCAGCGTGAGGAACTTGCCCTCGGGCGGTGGGACCTCCGTCTGGATCAGGTCGAAGGTGCCGCTCAGCGTGCCGGCGCTCAGCACCGGAATGTCCAGATCAAGGGGCAATGTGCTGCCCGCCCCGCTCACGCCGAGCAGCCAGAGGCGACCAGCCAAGTTGGCCGTGGTGTCCACGCGGATGGAGAAGTCATTCCCCGCAGCGGAAGCCGAGGCCGGGACCAGAAGGTTGGTGCCCGATCGTGCGGTCAATCTGGCGCACTGCGCCGAGCATTCGCTGCCCACGCTGCCATAGGTGCCCAGGTCGGCATTCGTGAGCGGGCCTGGAACCTGCGGCCCGCCCCCGGCGCTCCAGTCCCACACGCCGACCTGCTGCCATGACGAGCCGCTCACCTTCAATGTGGCAGTGCCGGCGCCGGAGGGACTCGAGCAACCGCTCAATTCGCTGGAGAGCAGCGCGATCGTGAAGCCAACGCCCGCCGCCACCTGGGTGACGCCGGTGAGGTTGCTGGGGGTGTTGGTCTGGCCGTCGAAGTGGTAGCCCCATCCGACCAGCGTGCCGTCGCTCTTCAGCGCGTAGGTGTGCCCCCAGCCGCAGGCGACCTGGGTGACGCCGTTGAGGTTGCTGGGGGTGTTGGTCTGGCCGTA
>RFOC01000304.1 GCA_009926815.1 Planctomycetota bacterium | reverse complement strand
CGCCATCGTGGCCGGACTGGCCCGCGTGGAGCCGGCCGACATGCGCATGGTTCGGGCGGACATCGGCGGGGTGGCGGTGTTCAACGACGCCTACAACGCCAATCCGGATTCCGTGCTGGCGGCGGTCCGCACCTTCGCGGAACTGGCCCCGCCCGGCGGTCGCCGGGTGGTCGCGCTGGGCGACATGCTGGAACTGGGGCCCGAGGGTCCGGACCTGCACCGGATGGTGGGTCAGGCGGTCGCGAAGGCCTTCGAGGGCGGTCCGCCGGAGCTGTGCATCGCCTGTGGAGATCTCTCGGCGCACCTGGCCGCCGCGCTTCGGGAGGCCTCGCCCGCCTGCGAGGTGGTGTCGAGCCTGGACCTGGCGTCGGACGCGGACCGGCTGGCGGGGCTCCTGCGGTCCGGCGATGCGCTGCTGGTGAAGGGTTCCCGGGGGAGCGGCATGGAGCGGCTGGTGGCGGCCCTGGAAAGAGTTGCACGGGAACCGAAGAAGCCGACCCCTGCGGGCCGATGAACGCCCTCGAGGCGGCGCATGCTCTTCAACCTGGTCGAACTCTTCCAGAACTGGCTCGATGAGCGAGGCCTGTACGCCGTCGTGCAGGTCATGTATCAGCTGGAATTCCGGGCCTTCCTGGCGGCGCTGATGGCCTTTGCCCTGGTTCGTGCCTCCGGTCCCGGCGTGATCGCCTGGCTGCGCCGCCGCAAGGTGGGCGACACGCCCGAGTTCAACAATGACGCGCTGAACGACCTGATGAAGTCGAAGGCCGCCACCCCCACCATGGGTGGCCTGGTGGTGATCGGATCGATCCTGGTGACCAGCCTGCTGCTGGCGGACCTGTGGCACAGCATGCCCGCCAAGGTGGCCATGGTGGTCATGGTCATGCTGGCGGTGCTCGGTGGCTTCGACGACTGGCTCAAGCTCACCGCCGCCCATCGCAAGCCGGGCAGCCGGGACGGCCTCTTCCCCTGGGAGAAGCTGCTGTTCCAGCTGGGCATCGGCGTGGTGGGGGGCTGGTTCCTGTGGCGGAGCGCACCCTCGCTGGATGCGCTGGTGCTGAACCTGCCCTTCCAGCGGACCTATCCGCCGACGCCCCTGGCCGAGAGCCTGGTCCAGCCGCCGGCCGTGGCCAGCGGCGTGATCGTGCTCTCGGGCCTCTGGTTCACGGTGCTGGCCGCGCTGATGATCGCCGGCACCAGCAACGCGGTGAACCTGACCGATGGCATGGATGGCCTGGCCACCGGGCTCATGCTCATCGCGGGTCTGATGGCCATGACGCTGGTGGCCATCGCGTGCAGCGCGAACGTGAGCTACTTCCTCATGGTGCCGCACGTGCCGGGGGCGCGCGAGCTGATGGTGGTGTCTGGAGCCATGGTGGGGGCCTGCATGGGCTTCCTGTGGTTCAACTGCCAGCCCGCGAGCGTGTTCATGGGGGACACCGGCAGCCTGGCCCTGGGCGGCCTGCTGGCCGTCATCTTCGTGTCCATCCGCCAGGAGTTCCTGCTGCTGGTCGTGGGCGGGGTCTTCTACCTGGAGGCGGTCAGCGTGGCCCTGCAGGTGGGCACCTTCAAGCTGACGCGGCGACTCACGGGGGAGGGCAGGCGGGTGCTCCGCTGCGCACCCATCCACCACCATTTCCAGCTGGGCGGCTGGAAGGAGACCCAGACCGTCGCCCGGTTCTGGATCATCGGCGTGCTGCTGGCGATGGTGGCGCTGGTGTTCCTGAAGCTTCGGTGAGCGCGGGCCGCGGCCTCAGACGTTGAACAGGAAGTGCACCACGTCGCCGTCCTGCATGACGTAGGCGCGGCCCTCGCTGCGCAGCTTGCCCGCCTCGCGGATGGCCTTCTCGCTGCCCAGGGTCTGCAGGTCCTTCACGCTGTAGCACTCGGCGCGGATGAAGCCCTTCTCGAAGTCGGTGTGGATCACGCCGGCGGCCTGCGGGGC
>RFOC01000303.1 GCA_009926815.1 Planctomycetota bacterium | reverse complement strand
TCAGCTGGGCCGGTGGCCATTCGCCATCACCGTGTCCTGTCGTGTCCGGACTTTCCTCGCCCCTGGCCATGGGCCAGAGGGGCGATCACCTATCCACGCGCCCCTGGCCATGGGCCAGAGGGGCGATCACCTATCCACGAGATCACTGTACGACACGACCCCGCGCTGCAGGCGGGGTCGCATCGGAAATCCTTGCGAAACCGCTCAGCCCTTGATGCCGGTGATCTTCACCAGCAGGGTCTTCTGGCGGTGGCCCAGCGTTCGGCGATAGCCCTTGCGACGGGCGTACTTGCCGATGCGGAGCTTCGGGCCGGTCTCCTCGGAGACAAGTTCGGCCGTCACGGTCACGCCACTCAGGTAGGGCACGCCGATGCGGGCGGGCTTTCCGTCGGCCGTTCCAACCGCGAGCACCTTGTCGAAGGTGAGGGTCTTCTGGCCATCGGTGAGCGGACGAAGGTCGATCTCGACCTCGTCGTCCTTGCGGACAAGAATCTGGGTGCCACTGTCTTCAAGAATCGCGTACACGGCTGTTCTCCTGCTTTCGGGCGAGCCGAGCAGTGTATCAGGAACCCGGGACCGCGGCGAGCCCCCTCAGACCGGCCCTCAGGCGGGCCCCCGCCGCGTGGATGGTGGCCAGGTCCTTGCAGAAGGCGAAGCGGACCAGGTGACGGGCCCCGGATGCATCGGCATGGAAAGCGCTGCACGGAATGGCCGCCACCCCGACCTGCCGGATCAGGTGCTCGCAGAACGCCTCATCGCCGGGGAAGCCGAATCGCGTGTGGTCGCACAGCACGAAGTAGGCCCCCTGCGGCACCAGCGGATCGAGGCCTGCACCCCGAAGCGCCTCGAGCATGGCCTGCCGCCGCGCGGCATAGTCCTCGCGAAGCTGCTCGTGGTAGGACGAGGGTGCCTGGAGCGCGACCACGGCGGCGTGCTGCAGCGGCGTGGCGGTGGCGAAGGTGAGGAACTGGTGCGCGGCCCGGATGCCGGCCGTCAGGTGCACGGGCGCGATGGCCCAACCGATCTTCCAGCCGGTGAGCGAGAAGGTCTTGCCCAGGC
The DNA here is from genome assembly GCA_009926815.1 of Planctomycetota bacterium. Classification (GTDB taxonomy): domain Bacteria; phylum Planctomycetota; class Phycisphaerae; order Phycisphaerales; family SM1A02; genus SYAC01. The sequence continues at coordinate 894 of RFOC01000303.1, read as the reverse complement.
TCGAGAGGACGATCGTCCGCTCGGCCATGCCCGGAAGCGAGGCGATCGACCGGTGGGGCCGCTCGAACCAGATGTGCTCGTAGACCTCGTCGCTGACCACCAGGCAACCCGCCTGCATGGCGATGTCGGCGATCGCCTCGAGCTCGGCGTCGGTGAGCACGCGTCCAGTGGGGTTGTGGGGCGAATTGATGAGGATCAGTCGCGTGCGAGGCCCGACCGCTCGCCGCAGTTCATCGACGGGAAGGTGGAATTCCGGCGAGCGCATCCGAACGGTGCGCACCGTGCCACCTGCCATGGCGACGGCGGCGGGATACGAGTCATAGAACGGCTCCACCAGCACCACCTCGTCCCCCGGTTCGACCAGCCCGAGCATGGTGGCGGCGATGGCCTCGGTGCAGCCGCTGGTGACCGTGACCTCGCGATCCGGATCCACGAGAACGCCGTGCTCCGCGTTGAATCGATCGGCGATGGCGCGGTTGAGTTCCGGGATTCCGGACATGCGGGCGTACTGCCCGTGGCCGTCGGCGATGGCCCTGCAGGCAGCCTCCTTGACGAATTCCGGACCGTCGAAGTTGGGAAACCCCTGCCCCAGGTTCACCGCGCGGTGCTCGGCGGCAAGCCGGCTGATGCGCGTGAAGACGCTTTCCCCGAACGCCGCAAGCCTTGACACCGTGCCGCGAGTGGTCATGACGCCATGCTAGGGTGACCCACCGGGCGGCCGAACGCCGGCCACTGCATACTGGGGCCCATGTCCGCTCGTGACCGCACCAGCACCGACGAGCAGATCCGCCGCCGGCGTCCTCGGCCGGTGCCTTCTCTTGAGCCTCGGGTGCTGCTCGAGGTGCCGGGGGTGCTGGTGGTCGACAAGCCCGCAGGCGTGCCCACGCAGCCCGG
>RFOC01000302.1 GCA_009926815.1 Planctomycetota bacterium | reverse complement strand
GTACTCCACCGCGCCAATGATGAACGAGGGACTGCTCGGCGGGCAGCGATTGGCATCCACCGCGATCGCTGGCCTGAACTCGATGTTCATGGTTCCGCCGCCGAACTCCAGGGCGTAGTTCCAAAGGTTGCCCGGGATCTGCAGGATCCGAACGAACCGGTCGATCGGGAAGCCCGGGAGCGGATCGCAGTCGAAGGGTCCCTCGCCCGGCACGTTGCCCGCGAAACGCCCGTTCAGGTACACCGTCAGGTACTCGCCCGGGCCGGCGAAATCGCCGCGGATTCGCATGGCCAGCGTCACCGTGTCGAAGGGGCCCTGCAGCGTGGGGGCCGCGTTGGGCAGCGTCCACGTCTGGGGTGAGGTGAAGCCGAAGGGGCTCATGGTCCCGGACTGGGCCAGCACATGCCCGAACTGCTCGCAGGTGTCGGGGATCAGGTTGCCGTCGCAGTCCTCGATGAAGCCCAGGGCGATCTCGCAGGCATCCAGGATGCCGGTGCCGTTGCAGTCGAGCGAGGGCTCGTCCTTGATGTCGCAGGCGTCGATGCGGCCATTGCCGTCGCAGTCGTTCATGGCGGCGAACTCGGGATCCGTCAGCTGCACGCTGTCCAGGAGCCCATCGTCATTGCAGTCCAGACTGGGATCGTCCTCGATCTGGCAACTGTCCAGCCGACCATCCAGATCCAGGTCCAGCCACCAAGACTGGGCGATCTCCTCGGCATCGGCCACCGAGTTCTCGTTGCAGTCGACGAGGCAGTCCTCGTCGATCTGGCCATTGCAGTCGTTGTCCAGGCCGTCGCACCATTCGGGGCTGCCCTGGCGGATGCGGGGATTCGTCGGGTCGCAGTCCTGCGCGTCAACCAGACCGTCACCATCGCCATCGCAGGCGCTCGGGTCGTAGCAGGCACCGCCCAGGCAGGGCCCATCGATCTGGCCGTCGCAGTTGTTGTCCACGCCGTCGCACACCTCGATGGCGCCCCAGTTCACGGCCGGGTCATTGTCGTTGCAGTCATCCAGGGCGATCCAGCCGTCGCCATCGTTGTCCCAGAAGTCGTCCACGATGCCGTTGCAGTCGTTGTCGATCCCGTCCAGCGGCTCCGAGGCGCCCGGGCCGATCTGGTCGTTGTTGTCGTCGCAGTCCTGCTCCACGGGCCAGCCATCTCCGTCCATGTCCCGGCCCTCGTCGATCACGCCGTCGCAGTCGTTGTCGATGCCATCGATGAGTTCCGACGCACCCGGGAACACTATGGGATTGGCGTCATCGCAGTCCTCGCCTTCGGGGGATCCGTCGGCATCCAGATCCTGCGGAAGCCAGGCGGCCGTCGCGGCGGTCAGCAGACCGGCGTGCAGGGCCGGGGAAGCCATGGTGGTGGCACCCAGACTCAGGGACGCGAGCAGACTGAGGGCCCGAATCGAGACGAGAGAGGACGGACGCGGGTTGTTCGATTGGTTCATGGCGATGCTCCACCGCGGCGAGAAGACCCGGATCCTCGGGAGCCTCGGACGCTCCGGCAAGGTACTCCGAGGGCCGGCAAAGTCCAAGGAAATCCCGGGTCCGCGCGGCGAACCAGCCCGTGGCCCCGTGGGCCACGGCACGGAAAAACGCGTCGGGGCGGCCCGTGGAGGCCGCCCCGAGGACTGTCGAGTCGTGCGCGACGCTCAGCGATCGAGCAGCATTTCCGCGTAGGTGGGCAGCGGCCAGAGGTCGGCCGGCGTCCACTTCTCGATGCTGTCGCAGAACTTCCTGACTTCGGCCATGGCGGGCACCACCTCCTCGCGGCACTGCCGCATGTGGGCGGCGGTGTCCTCGTATTCCTTGGCCTCGGCCTTCTCCAGGGTGGCCAGGGCGTTCCGCAGGCCGGAGAGCTTCTGCACCCAGTTGCGGAGGGCCGTCTCCTCGTCGGGGCACTCCACGCCGGCGGCGCGGCTGGCGCCCACGGCATCGGCCAGTTCGGCCTGGCCTCGGGTGGCGGCGGGCAGGATCTGCGTGCGCACCATGGTGGCCAGCGTGCG
>RFOC01000301.1 GCA_009926815.1 Planctomycetota bacterium | reverse complement strand
GGTTGCCTGCCGCAGGCGCAGGCCGAGTGGGACGCCTGGCGGCGGGCCATGGAGCCCGTGGTTCGCGTGCGCACCACCGATGAGCTGGGCATTCCCACGAACGACTCGTGGATCCGCGACTTCGGTCCCGTGTTCGTGAAGGATGCGACCGGCCGCGTGGCGGGGCACTCGTTCACCTTCAACGGATGGGGCGGCAAGTACGAGGTGCGTTCGCTCGATGATGCCGTGCCGGATCGTCTGGCGCCCACGCTCGACATGCCCATGTGGCGGCACGACTTCGTGCTCGAGGGCGGAAGCATCGACAGCAACGGCCATGGATCGTTGCTGACCACGCGGCAATGCCTGGAGAACGCCAACCGGAATCCCGAGGCCGGCGGCATGGGCATCGAGCGCATGCTCTGCGAGGCGCTGGGCGTGACGAACCTGATCTGGCTGCCCGGAGGCATCGAGGGCGACGACACGGATGGTCATGTGGATGACCTGGCCCGCTTCGTGCGGCGTGACCGGGTGGCGGCGGTCCGCGCTCCGGCAGGCCATCCGGATCACGACATGCTGGAGGCCAACTGGAGGGCGCTGAAGGCCGCTCGCGACGAGCGTGGGCAACCGCTCGAGCTGGTGGAGCTGCCGTGTCCCGAGCCGCGATATCACGCCTTTCCGGCCGACCGCTTCGGGCCCGGGGGCACGCGCATGGTTCCGGCCAGCCACGCCAACTTCCTCTTCGCCAATGGACATGTCTTCGTGCCCGCCTTCGGCGGTGCCAGCGACGAGATCGCGTGCCGGCGACTGGAGGAGGCGAGCGGATGCCGCGCGGTCCCGGTGATGGCGCGCTGGCTGGTTGTGGGGCTGGGCAGCCTGCACTGCCTGAGTTGCCAGCAGCCCGCCGCGACCGCGTGATGGGCGCCTCGCCGCCCAGGCCCCGTCGGCGCGTCTGGCGATGGATCGTTGCATCGCTGGTGGTGCTGGTGGGCGCGGGCGTGGTGGTCTGGAACTCGCCGCGGTTGCTGGTGCCCCTGGCCATGCGAGTGGCCTACATGGTGCAAGGCGTGACCGACCGCGAGGTGCAGGTGGAGGGACGATCGTGGGGTTACCTGGCGCGGGGTCCCGAGGATGGCCGCCCGCTGCTCCTGATCCACGGCTTCGGCACCAGTCGCGAGGCCATGATGAGCCTGATGCCGTGGATGGAAGAATCGCATCGTTGCGCGGCTCCCGACCTGCCCGGCTTCGGCCAGCACGATTTCCACGAGGGACAGCTGCACGATGCCGACTTCTACGTGGACCAGCTCATCGCCTTCACGCAGGCGCTCGGCTGGACGCGCTTCGACGTGATGGGCACGAGCATGGGCGGTGCGCTCGCCACGCGCCTGGCGGCCCGTCATCCGGATCGGGTCGAGCGAGTGGTGCTGCTGGCCCCGGCGGGCGTGCGCGCGCCGAAGGCCAACGCGTTCATGCAGGCCGTGGAGCGCGGCGAGAATCCGCTGGACATCGCCAGCGAGGCGGACCTCGAACGGGTGATCTCGCTGGTGTTCGAGCAGCCGCCTCCCATGCCGTGGCAGTTCCGCACGTTCCTGGCGGGCGAGGCGATGCGCCGAAGGCCGGCGACGCTCCGCATCGTGGAGGCGATCAAGCCGTTCCTGCTGCAGGGTGTCGAGGCCGACCTGCCGATGGTGCTGGCGCCGACGCTGGTCGTGTGGGGCGACCGGGACCGCGTGACGGACCCAAGCATGCTGAGGACCTTCCTGGAGGGACTGCCGCGCGGGACGGCGGCCCTGATCCCGGGCGCGGGGCACGTGGTCTTCGCCGATCGGCCCGAGGAGGTCCGGCGCGCCGTGGTGCCGTTCCTCGGATCCGCCGCCGATCCCGCGCTGAAGGCGATCGCGCGCGGATCCCGGGTTTCCGAGGTTCCTCGCGGTCAACCTAGGATCGGCCCCATGGTTCCCCAGGCGCCAGCCACGAACGCGGTGGTCGAGACCCTCTCTGATCCGGAGAGGTTCCTGGTGGAGCTGGCCCGCGACCTGCATCGCTTCGGCACGCCGGC
>RFOC01000031.1 GCA_009926815.1 Planctomycetota bacterium | reverse complement strand
GCATCGTTGGTGTGCAGCGTGCTGAACACCATGTGGCCGGTGAGGGCCGCCTGGATGGCGATGTCGGCCACCTCGCGGTCGCGGATCTCGCCCACCAGGATGATGTTGGGCGCCTGGCGAAGCATGCTCTTGAGGATGATCGGGAAGGTGAGGCCGATCTGGTCGCGCACCTGCACCTGGTTGATGCCCTTGAAGTTGTATTCCACCGGATCCTCGGCCGTGATGATCTTGCGGTCAGGCCGGTTGAGCGTGTCCAGCGCGGAGTAGAGGGTGGTGGTCTTGCCGGAGCCGGTGGGGCCGGTCACCAGGAAGATGCCGTTGGGACGGCGGATGACCTTGTTGAACGTGTCGAGCGTGTCCTGCTCGAGACCCAGGTTGACCAGGCCGATGCGCACGCTGTCCGGCCGGAGAATTCGAAGCACCACGCTCTCGCCGTGCACCGCCGGGCAGGTGCTCACGCGGAAGTCCACCTGATCCACCCGGGGCAGCCCATCCGCACCCAGTTCCGGCGAGCCGTCCGGCTTCAGCACCGGCACCGGCATCTTGATGCGGCCGTCCTGCGGGATGCGCTTCTCGGCCATGTTCACGCCGGCCATGAGCTTGAGTCGCGCCAGCACGGCGGACTTCACCGAGATGGGCAGCTCCTCGCGCACCACGCAGACGCCGTCGATGCGATAGCGCAGCAGCACCTTGTCCTTCATGGGCTCCACGTGGATGTCGCTGGCACGCCCCTGCACCGCACTGATGATGATGCGGTTGACCAGGGTGACCATCTTGGACTCGTCCCCGCCCTTGTCCAGATCGACGCTCTTGTCGGTGGACTTGTCCACGCTGCGATCCGTGGACTTGTCCACGGACTGGTCGCGGGTGGCATCGAGCGACTTGGAGAGCAACTTGCCGTCGCTCGCCACGCCGATCTGCGCCCCCTCCCGCTCCCCGTTGATCCACTGCATGATCTGGCGCTTGCTGGCCAACGCCGTGTCGATGGCTCCGCCGAGCATGAAGCCCAGCTTCTCGATGGGGTCCGACTGCAGCGGATCGAAGTAGAGCACGGTGAGCCGGTTGCCGTTCCTGGCGATCGGCAGCACGTTGAACTTCTTCATCACGTCCGCCTTCAGCAGGGTCAGGTCGACCCGCTTGGCGTCGTCCGGGCGGTCGAGGTCCAGGTACTCCATGCCGAACTGGCTGGCCAGCGCCTTGGTGACCACCTCCTCGGTGCAGAGGTTCTTCTCGATCAGCATGTCGCCGATGCGCTTGCCGGACGCCTTGGCCTCGGCCAACGCCTCGTCCAGCTGGCCCTGGGTGACGGCCTTGGACTGCACGAGGATCTCGCCGAGCTTCTGACGGAGTTTGCGTGCCACGGTGTTTCCTTGCGAAGGGTGCGAACGGCCGGAACCTTTAGTATGGGCGATGGTCGGGCCTGCCGCAACCGACCCGAGCCCAGGACATCGATGAACCGCCAACGACCCCTTCGAGCACTGGTGACGCTGGGTCCCACGCATGAGCCCATGGACGAGGTCCGGTTCATCGGGAACCGATCCAGTGGCCGCATGGGCACGGAAATCGCGCGGGCGCTTGCGGAACGAGGGTGCGGGGTGCGGGTGCTGGCCGGTCCATGCCAGCCCGCTGGACTCGATTCGCTTCCCGACGTTCGGCGGTTCCGGACAGCCGAGGAGCTCCGCGATCTGCTGAGGACCGATTGGCCGGCATTCGACCTGCTGATCATGGCGGCGGCCGTGGCGGACTGGCGGCCTCGCACGGTTCGAGCCGGGAAGACCCGTCGCTCGGACGCACCCCCCCTGGTCGAGCTGGAGCCGGTCCCCGAGATCCTGGGCACCCTGTCCTCTCGGCCTGACCAGTTCGTGGTGGGGTTCGCGCTGGAACCGGCGACTGACCTGCTCGCCTCGGCCCGGGCCAAGCTGGCTCGCAAGCGGGCGGACTGCATCGTGGCCAACCCTCTGGAGACGATGGATGCCCCCACGGTGGAAGGCACGCTGGTCTGGCCGGATGGTGCCGTGGAGCGAGCGGAGGAAGGCGCGTGCACGAAGAGCGCGTTCGCGAAGTGGCTGGTGGACCGCGTGCTCCCGAAGGCCGATGCACGCCTGAGCATCCGCTAGTCTCCGCCTTCCTCGAACCAAGGAGCCTGCATGAAGATCGCGATGGTCGGCCTGGGCCGGATGGGTGCCAACATGACGCTTCGCCTGCTGAAGGCCGGACACCAGGTGGTGGTGTGGGACATGAACGCCGCGGCCGTGAAGGAGCTGGCGTCCCAGGGCGCGATCGCCGCCTCGGACCTGAAGGACCTGGTGGGCAAGCTGGAGGCACCGCGTGCCGTGTGGATGATGATCCCGGCCGCCTTCGTGGATGAGACCATCCACAAGATCGCCCCGCTGCTCGCCAAGGGCGACTGCCTGATCGACGGGGGCAACAGCTACTACAAGGACGACATCCGCCGCTCGAAGGAACTGGCGGCCAAGGGCATCGACTACCTGGACGTGGGCACCAGCGGCGGCGTGTGGGGCCTGGAACGCGGCTACTGCCAGATGATCGGCGGTCCGGCCGCCACCGTGCAGCGGCTGGATCCGATCTTCAAGGCGCTGGCTCCGGGCAAGGGATCCATCCCGGTCACCGCCGGTCGGGGCAACCGCGGCGGCAGCGCCGAGCAGGGCTACCTGCACTGCGGACAGAGCGGAGCGGGTCACTTCGTGAAGATGGTGCACAACGGCATCGAGTACGGGCTGATGGCCGCGTACGCCGAGGGCCTGAACATCCTCAAGAACGCCAACGCGGGCAAGGTCCAGCGCGAGAAGGACGCCGAGACCACCCCGCTGCGCGAGCCCGAGGCCTACCAGTACGACTTCGATCTGGGCGAGATCGCCGAGGTGTGGCGGCGTGGCAGCGTGATCGCCAGCTGGCTGCTGGACCTGACCGCCGACGCCATGGCCAAGGATCCCCAGCTGGCCCAGTTCGGCGGCCGCGTGAGCGACTCGGGCGAGGGTCGCTGGACCATCGACGCCGCCATCGACGAGGGCGTGCCAGCGCATGTGCTGACCGCGGCCCTGTACGAGCGCTTCAGCAGCCGGGGCAACGCGCTCTTCGCCGACAAGGTGTGCTCCGCCATGCGCTTCGAGTTCGGCGGACACCACGAGAAGGCTTCGGGCTCGCACTGAGCCCCGGGAGGAACCATGCCGATTCCCTGCGACGCGCTGGTGCTGTTCGGGGCCACGGGCGACCTGGCCCACAAGAAGACCTTCGACACCATCCAGGCGCTGTTCAAGCGTGGCCACCTGGATGCGCCGGTGATCGGCGTGGCCAAGAGCGGCATGACCCGCGAGCAGCTCATCGAGCGGGCCCGCGACGGCATCACGAAGTTCGGCCGCGGCATCGATGAGGCCGCCTTCAAGCGCTTCACGGAGCGCTTCCAGTACGTGGACGGCGACTACGCCGACCTGGAGACCTTCAAGCGGCTGCGCACGGCGCTGGGCGGGGCGAAGAACCCGCTGCACTACCTGGCCATTCCACCGGTGGTGTTCGGCCTGGCCATCAACCAGCTCAAGGCCGCCGGCTGCGCGGAAGGCAGCCGCATCGTGGTGGAGAAGCCCTTTGGCCGCGACCTGAAGACGGCCCAGGAGCTCAACGCCACGCTGCACGCGGTCTACGCCGAGCACGACATCTTCCGGATCGACCACTACCTGGGCAAGGAGGCGACGCAGAACATCCTGTTCACGCGCTTCGCCAACGCGTTCCTGGAGCCGCTGTGGAACCGACAGCACGTCAAGCAGATCCAGATCACCATGGCCGAGAAGTTCGGCGTGGAGGGGCGCGGCCGCTTCTACGACAGCGCCGGCTGCATCCGCGACGTGATCGAGAACCACCTCATGCAGGTGGTGGGCTTCCTGTGCATGGAACCGCCGTACTGGCCCGACATGGACCGCGTGCGCGACGAGCAGATCAAGCTCTTCCGAAGCATCCGCACGCTGGGGGCCAACGACGTGGTGCGCGGCCAGTTCGAGGGCTACCTGAAGGAGGAGGGCGTGGCCCCCAACAGCCAGGTGGAGACCTACGCCGCGGTCCGCGTGCACGTGGACAACTGGCGATGGGAGGGCGTGCCCATCTACCTGCGTGCCGGCAAGTGCATGCCCATGACCGCCACCGAGGTGCGCGTGGAGTTCCACCGGCCGCCCGCGGTGGTGTTCCCCAACGAGCAGAAGCCCCCCCACAACTACTGGCGATTCCTGTTCAGTCCGCGCATCGAGATCGGCATGAACATCCAGGTGAAGAGCGACGGCGAGCGCATGGTGGGCCAGCCACTGGAACTGAAGGCGGTCGACCAGCAGCCCGACGAGATGACGCCCTACGAGCGATTGCTGGGGGACGCCCTTCGCGGCGACCAGACGCTGTTCGCCCGTCAGGACTGCGTGGAGGAGGCCTGGCGCATCGTGGACCCGATCCTGGGCAACGCCGTGCCGGTGCACCGATACCCGCCGGGCACCTGGGGTCCCGAGGCGGTCAACGAGGTGCTGCTGCCCGAGGGCGGCTGGCACGCGCCTCGGCTTGAGGGCTGAGGCAGGCGGTTACGCTTCCCGCGGGACCGTGGCGGAACAGCAGACGCAGCGGCCTTAAAAGCCGCGGCCGGGCAACCGGCGTGTGGGTGCAACTCCCACCGGTCCCATTGGCCGGTCAGGGCTTCAGGAACGACACCAGCGAGAACACGATCTCCGCGCCGATGAGCAGGATGATGATCCACTCGAGCATCTCGGCGCGACGCGTCCCCTGCTCGGCGGCCAGCTTGTCGTGGATGGAGTCGAGCGTCTCCAGCTTCCGCAGCGTGCTTCGCTCCCATTCGTCCAGATGCATGCGGCGACTTGCCGCCCGGTAGAGCCTGGCCAGGAACTGGTCGCCCAGCAGCTTGAGGGCGTTGCTGATCTCCTCGTACAGCAGCGCCGCGTCCATCTGCAGGTCCGCCAGGCGCTCCAGATCCCGGTGCGCCGCCCGCCAGCCGGCCGTGGCCGATCGCCGCCGCATGAGCGTCCGCTGGGCCTCCTCCAGCGAGGCGTCGAGCTGCTCGTCGAGCAGGCGGTACTCGAGCAGCTCCACGTTGGCGAATTCCAGCACGTCGAGCGTGGCCTGCGGCTCCGCGTCCATGACCAGCGAGGCGTTCCAGTCGATGATGGCCGCGTCGTCCGGCCCGTAGCTCACCGTGGCGGAGACGCTGTCACGCACCTCCTGATCGGAGAGTCGCCTGGGCTCGGCGCGGAGAATGCCGGCGACGGTCGCCTCGCCCAGCGCCATGCTCGCGGGGACGCCCTCGGGCGATGGTTCACGGTGCACGACGAAGACCAGGTAGTCCTCGATGCCCTCGCGCATGCATGGCCGCTGCACGGCGGCACCGATGGACTGCAGGATGGCGGCCACCCGGGCCCTTGCGTCGGCCTGGAGCGCGGGGTGGCTGGCCGCCGATCCGGAGAGCTGCGAGAGACCCTCGGCATCCGCGCTGAACGGGATCCGGTACGCCAGGCTGACGGCGCCGAAGTCGTAGAGGCTCACCTGCACCACCGGCTGCACCCGGTGCCCCTCGAGGTCGATGGGCGGAGCCTCCTGCTCGAGTCGCAGCGGAGCGCTGCTCCAGTCGATGCCGCCCGGATTGCGCGAGAGCGGAAGCCGGATGCGACCCGCACCGCGCAGCACCGCCTCGGCCTGCGCCAGGTCGATGGCGAGCCCGACCTCCATGGCCAGGAAGATGTGGCAGGTGCCCTGCAGTCGCGTGGTGGGTGAGGCCATGGCGGCGCCAGCGTAGGATGCCCGGATGCCCGACGGAAGTGCCGGAGGAACCCCACCGAGCCAGGGACGCCGCGAGGGATGGGACCGCGTGCTGGTGGCCCTGGTCTCCGACGAGGCGTGGACCATGGACCTGCTGCGGGACGCGTGCGACCGCGAGGACTTCGAGGTGCGGCAGCTGCCTCGCTCCGACGTCGCGTTCGAGCGGATCGTCCGCATGGCGGCCAGCGTGATCGTGGTGGACATCTCGGGCGGTGATCCGGGTCCCTTCGACCTGCTGCGACACCTGCAGGCGGCGCCCGAGACCCGACCTCTGCCCACGCTGGCGCTCTCGCCCACGCCGGATCCGCTGGCCCGGGCGGCCGCCATCGCCGTGGGCGTGGAGGACGTGGCCCACCGCGGCGTGGATCCGGAGGAGCTGCAGTCGCGGCTGAAGACCCTTGCACGCCTGGCCAACGCGGCCATCCGTGACCAGGAGAACGAGGCCTCGCTGCATCGCCTGCAGGTCCGACTCCGCGAGCGCGGACGCGAGCTGGAGGAGGCGCAGCGGTTGGTCGACCACATGCGGCATTCGCTGCAGACCGACCAGCACACGCAGCGAAGCCGGGTCGAGGGGCTGGTGCAGGTGGCCATGGAACTCAACAAGCTCCAGGACTTCCACGTGCTCATGGATCGCATCCTGAAGGAGGGCCGGCGCCTGATCCACGCGGATGCGGGCACCATCTACATCCGCGAGGGCAAGCTGCTCCGGTTCGCCTACGCGCAGAACGACACGCTGGATCGCGACGCCGGCGAGGCGCCCCGCTTCAGCAGCTTCCTGCTTCCCGTGGGCGATGGCTCCATCGCGGGCTGGGTGAGCGCCAGCGGCGAGACGGTGAATCTGGCGGACGCGTACGAGCTGGACGCTCGCGCGCCCTACCGATTCGATCGCAGCTTCGACCAGATGACCGGCTACCGGACACGGAGCGTGCTGGCGATGCCCCTGCGGACCAGCATGGGTCGCGTGGTCGGCGTGCTGCAGGTGATGAACGCCATGGGATCGGATGGTCGCTCTCGCCAGCGATTCAACGACGATGACGTGGCGCTGCTGGGTCACTTCGCCAGCATGGCCACGGTGGCGATCGAGCGGACCCAGCTGACCGAGAGCATCATCAACCGCATGCTCCGCATGACGGAGACGATCGATCCAGACGAGACGGGCCGGCACACCGAGAAGGTGGCGGGCATGTCCGCGATCCTCTTCGAGGGCTGGGCCCAGCGGCGCGGCCTGGAGGGACCCGCGTTCGAGCGTCAGCGCGACCGGCTCCGCATCGCCGCGAAGCTGCACGACGTGGGCAAGGTGGGCATCGACAACCGCATCCTGAAGAAGCCGCGAGGCGTGGCGCTGACGCCGGAGGAGTTCGCCGAGGTCAAGCGCCACGTGATCATCGGCGCGAGCTTCTTCCTGGACAACCCCACCGAGGTGGACGAGGTGGCCCGCGACGTGGCCCTGAATCACCACGAACGATGGGACGGATCGGGCTACCCCGGACACGTGGATGTGCATGGCCATCCCATTCCGGATCCCGCGACCGGACTGCCGCGGACCGGCGGGAAGAAGGGCCTGGAGATCCCGCTGTTCGCGCGGATCGTTGGACTGGCCGACGTGGTGGATGCGCTGGCCAGCGAGCGCTGCTACAAGCCGGCCTGGGAGGAGCGGCGCGTGCTGGAGGAGATTCGAGCCCACGCCGGGCGCCACTTCGACCCGGAACTGGTGGAGATCTTCTTCGAGCGACTGGATGCCATCCGCGAACTGCGGCGATCGCTGGGCGGCTGAGCCCCTATGCTGCGGCCATGCGGGCGCTGCGCTTTCGAGTGGATGGGCGGACGCTGGCCATGGATCTTCGGTGGATCCACGAGATCTGCCCGCTGGTGCGCCTGAAGCAGCTGCCGGGTGTCCCCGCATGGCTCGCCGGACTGATGGATCATCATGGGCAACTCGTGCCGGTGGTGGATGCCTCGCTGCTCATGGGCGGAGTCGGCGTGCCCCAGGTGCTTGGAGCCAGGCTGATCCTGGTGCACGGCGCCGACCAGGATGCCTCGGACGCTCGGATGGCGACCTTCGCGTTGCGGGTGGATGGCGTGGATGGCGTGGCGGACATCGATCGCGGCGCGTCGTGGACCACGCCGGGTGGCCTGCCTGGCATGCCCTTCCTGGGCGAGGTGACCAGCGATGGCGCGGACAGCGTGCTGCTGCTCGAACCCGCGCGACTGGCCACCCTCCATGCCTCGCTGCTGCAGGGACCGGCCGTGCTGGCACCCTCGCGTCCCGCCGCGGAACCAGGATGACCCCGCTCGCGGCATGGATCCGGCGTCGGCACGGCCTGGAGGCTGGCGTGGCCGAACACCTGCTGCAGGAGGCCAGGCGACTCGGCTCTCGCCTGGCGCTGTCCGACGCCAATCTGGTGCTGCATCTGGAGCGCCATCCGGTGGAGGCGGAGACGCTGTGGCGTCATGCCGTGCCCCCGGAGACCTGGCTCTTCCGGCAGCCGCAGGCATTCGAGGCGCTGCGACGGTGGATGGAGGGTCACGGAGGCAGGCCGCTGCAACTGGCCAGTCTGGGCTGCGCCACCGGCGCGGAGGCGCTCTCCATGGCCGCCACGGCCGCCAGCGTGGGACGCGACCGACGATCCACGCGGATCGTGGCCATCGACCGCAACACCGACGCCCTAGGCCGCGCTCGCACGGGATGCGTCTCGCCGCTGGGGCAGCGATCACCCCTGCCTCCGTGGGCGCAGCCGTGGTTCGAGGCGATGCGTGATGGAAGCCTTCGCCTTCGGGCCGAGGCCCTGGCCATGATCGATTGGGTCGAAGCCGACCTGCTGGACGCGGCCCCCACGCCCAGCTGCGATGCCGCCATGTGCCGGAACGTGGCCATCTATCTCGATGGCCCCTCGCGGGCGACGCTGCGCGACCGGCTGATCGAACGGGTTCGCCAGGGCGGGCTGCTCTTCCTGGGCCATGCCGATCCAAGGGAGATCTGGGAGGGTGCCTTCCGGTGGATCGACGCGCCGGGGGCCTTCATGCTGGAGCGAGCGTCGGCATCCGCGACCGCGCCGACCGCACCCAGCGTTCCGGCGCCCGCAGCGCGCGCCGGCACGCTTGCCGACCTGCGGGCGATGGCGGACCACGGAGCGCTGGACGCGGCCCATGCGGGACTGCTGGCGTGGACGAGGGAGCACGCCATGGATGCCGAGGCGTGGTGGCTTCGAGCGACCGTGGAGTTGGCCACGCGGCGGGATGACGACGCCCGACGAAGCCTTGATCGCGTGCTGTACCTTGAACCGATGCACACTCTCGCCCTGCTCCAGGCAAGCGCGCTGGCGGAGGCGAGGGGCGACCATGGCGAAGCGGATCGACTTCGCCTGCGGGCCCGGCGGGCCAGGGCATGGGAGGATGGCGCATGACCGATCCCTCTCGCTCCACGGACATGGAACGGCCGCGAAGGTCACTGCCTGACGATGCCCTCGATGCCCAGACCGCGGCGCTGGCCGCGCCCATCGCCCCGGCCGAGGGCGATCCCCTGCCACTGGTGGTCTTTCGCGTGGCCGGCGAGCGCTTCGCCCTGCCCGCGGGAAGCGTGGAACGGATCTTCATGCCTGCGCCGGTCCGCCGCGTGCCCCACAGGAATCACCCCGCGTTCCGCGGCCTGGTGGGCCATGAGGGCGAGATCGTGCTGGCGGCATCCATCGAGAAGCTGCTCGACCTCGAGCGTGGATCGGATCCAGCCGGCCCCGGACGCCGCTTCATCCTGCTGGGGCCCGCGGGCCGGGGCTGGGCCTTCGAGGTGGACATGGTGGAGGGCATGGTCACGGTCTCCCGATCGGCGCTTCGCCCGGCGCCCCTGACGGTGGCCCAGGGCAAGGGCACCGCAAGCCGCATGCTGGCCGTGGTGGACGGCGGCGAGGTCTCGCTGCTGGATCCCGAGGCGCTGCGGGCCGGCTGGGAGGTGACGGCGGCATGAGCGGCTTCGGAGGACTGGATCTGTTCGAGCTCTTCCGAGGCGAGGTGGAGGTCCACGGGCAGGCGCTGAATGCCGGCCTGCTGGCGCTGGAGGCCCATCCCGACGATGCCACGCCGGTCACGGCGATCATGCGCGCGGCCCACTCGATCAAGGGCGCCGGACGCGTGGTGGGACTCGAGTCGGTGGTGTCCCTGGCCCATGCCATGGAGGACGCGCTGGTGCGGATCCAGAAGGGCGTCGAGCGATGCACCTCCGGCCGGGTGCAGCAGCTGCTGCAGGGCACCGACGTCCTCACCTCGCTCCAGTCCGTGCGCGAACCGGACGTGCCGGCCTGGAACGCCGACCACGCCGCGGCCATCAACGAACTGATCACCGCCCTCTCGGCGCCGGCTCCCGCATCCGCTGCAGCGCCTGCAGCACCACCCGTCTCGACCCCCGCGCCCGAGCCGGCCACCACCCTGCCCGTCCACCAGCCGGAATCCACGCCGGCCGCGGAGCCGCTCTCGCCCGCGCCGTCAACCCCGGCGCAGGTCCGGCATGCGGAGCCGGTCTCCACCGAGGTCCGGACCGTTCGCGTGAACGCGGACAACCTGGACCGCATGATGCGACTGGCCGGCGAGAGCATGGTCGAGGGACGGCGATTCCCGCAGGTGCAGCGAGGGCTGCGCCAGATCCGGGCGCAGCTTCGCGCACTGAGAGCCTCGGTGGATGCCTCAGGCGATCCATCGGCCATGAACCGCGAGGTGGCCGCGCTGGACCGTGCGGTGACGGGGCTGGCCGGCATGCTCGAGAGCGCCTTCCGCCGCACCGAGGAGGTGGGCGAACGGCTCTACCACGAGGTGATCGGCAGCCGCATGCGTCCCTTCGGCGATGCCACCGCCGGATTCCCTCGCCTGGTGCGGGACGTGTCGCGCATGCTCGGCAGGCAGGTGCGGTTCGAGATGGAGGGGCTGCAGACGCCGGTCGATCGGGACATCCTGGCACGGCTGGACGCGCCGCTGAACCACATCCTGCGCAACGCGATCGACCATGGCGTGGAGTCGCCGTCGGATCGTCGTGCCGCGGGCAAGGGCGAGACCGCCATGCTGCGACTGGAGGCGCGTCACCATGCGGGCATGCTGGAGGTTCGCGTGCGCGACGATGGACGAGGCATCGATCCGGAGCGGATCCGGGCGAAGGTGATCGAGCGACGCCTGCAGTCCGCGGACGTGGCCGAGGGCCTGGCCCGCGCGGAACTGCTGGAGTTCCTCTTCCTGCCCGGTTTCTCCACCGCCGGGTCGGTCACCGAGGTGAGCGGCCGGGGCGTCGGGCTGGATGTGGTCCACCAGACCATGCGAGAGCTGGGCGGCTCGGTGCGGGTGGAGAGCGAACCGGGCCGGGGAACCACCTTCGTGCTCAGCCTGCCGATCACCCTGAGCGTGATCCGCGCGGCCCTCATGCAGGTGAGCGGCGAGCGTCTGGCGTTCCCGCTGGCCCGGATCGACCGCATCGAGCGGATCGCCTCGGCCGACCTGCGTCGGACGGAGGGCCGCCTCGCCTTCGACCTGGATGGCGAATCGATCGGCGTGCTGCATGGATCATCGCTTCTGGAGCTGCCGGGCGATCCTCCGGCCGGCACGCATGCCAGCATCCTGGTGATCGGCGGCGAGGCCGGACGGACCGGGATCCTGGTCGACGGCTTCCTGGGGGAGCGGGATCTGGTCGTGCGCCCGCTGGACGCGCGTCTGGGACGCGTGCCGCACGTGGCGGCCTCGGCCCTGGACGAGGATGGCGTGCCGCTGCTGGTCATGGACGTCGAGGACATGCTGGTGTCGATCCGCCGAGGGCTGGCCGAGGGCCGAATCCGCGGCATGGCCGCGACCGCGTTCACCCGTGGAGGCCCCGTGCGGCGTCGCATCCTGATCGCGGAGGACTCGATCACGGTGCGCGAGGTGGAGCGTCAGATGCTGCTGCGGGCCGGCTACCACGTGGAGGTGGCCGTGGATGGGGTGGATGCCTGGAACCAGCTCTGCGCCGGCGCATTCGACATGCTCGTCACGGATCTGGACATGCCGCGCATGAATGGCATCGAGCTCGTGCGCGCGTTGCGGCGCGACCCGAGATTCGAGCGGCTTCCCGTGGCGATCGTGAGCTACAAGGACCGCCCCGAGGACAGGGAGGCCGGGCTGCACGCGGGAGCCAACGCCTACCTGACGAAGGGCTCCTTCCAGGACCGGACCTTCCTCGACACCATCATCGACCTCGTCGGGGAGCCGGTGCCATGAGGATCGGGCTGGTCAACGACATGCCGATCGCCATGGAGGCCCTTCGCCAGTGCGTCGAGCGCATGCCCGGCGCGCAGGTGGCGTGGCGGGCCGTGGATGGCCTGGAGGCCGTGGCGATGTGCGCCGGCGATCGTCCCGACCTGATCCTGATGGACCTGATCATGCCGGTCATGGACGGCGTCGAGGCGACGCGACGGATCATGCGCGACACACCCTGCCCGATCCTGGTGGTCACCGCCACCGTGTCCGGCAACGCGAGCCGGGTGTTCGAGGCGCTGGGGGCTGGTGCGCTCGACGCCATCGACACGCCCAACATGACCTCGCCTGCCGCCATCGAGGCGCTCTGCCAGCGCGTGCGAACGATCGAGCGGCTCACCCGCGCGGATCGATCCGCCTCGACGGTGACCCTGGCCTCCGCCCCGCCACCCACGACGACTCATGCGCAGCCGATCGCGCTCCTGGGCGCGAGCACCGGCGGCCCCCAGGCGCTGGCGACCGTGCTTCGAGCATGGCCCAGGCCCATGCCCTTCGCCGCCGTGATCGTGCAGCACCTGGACGCCCACTTCGTGCCCGGTCTGGCGGCATGGCTGTCGAAGGAGACGGGACACGACGTGCGGCTGGCCGAGCGGGGCGCGCGTGCACTGCCCGGCATCGCGTGGATCGCGCCGGGGCCGGATCACCTGGCATTCGACGGCCACGGCCGCTTCATCGCGGCGACCGCCCGCCCGGACGACCTGCATCAACCCTCGGTGGACGCGCTCTTCCTGAGCGCCGCCGGGTGTGGCGCCCTGCGCGGAGCCGCGGCCCTGCTCACCGGCATGGGCCGCGACGGGGCGACGGGATTGCTGGCCCTTCGGCGGTCAGGCTGGACCACCGTGGCCCAGGATCAGGCGACCAGCGTGGTGTGGGGCATGCCCGGCACCGCGGTTCGCCTGGAGGCCGCCATGCGTACGCTGCCCATCCAGGCCATCGGTGCCGCCATGCTCGATGCCGTGGAGATGCGCCGATGACCATGCCCCAGTCCAACGTCATCCAGCCGGGCACGCTGCCCACCGTGATCCTGCTGGTGGATGACCAGCCCATCATCGCGGCGGCGGTGCAGAGGATGATCGCCTCCCGGAAGGACTGGACCCTGCACTACTGCCAAGATCCCGCCCGCGCGGTGGAGCAGGCGCTCCAGATTCGCCCCTCCGTGATCCTGCAGGACCTGGTGATGCCCGACGTGGATGGACTGGACCTGGTCACCGCCTACCGCCGTCAACCGGCGCTGCAGGAGACGCCGCTGGTGGTGCTTTCCTCGAAGGAGGAGCCCCAGACCAAGGCGCGGGCGTTCGAACTGGGTGCGAACGACTACCTGGTGAAGCTGCCCGATCCGGTGGAGATGCTGGCCCGCCTTCACCACCACGCCGAGGGCTACAAGGCCGCCCTGCAGCGGAACGCCGCCTACGCCGCGCTGGCCGCGAGCGAGCGTCATCTGCAGGAGGAGGTCCGGCGAGCGGCGGAGTACGTGAAGTCGCTGCTGCCGCCGCCGCTGGTCGAGGGGGCCGCGACCTCGACGTGGCGATTCGTGCCCAGCGAGAGCCTCGGTGGCGACGCGTTCGGCCACCACTGGCTGGATGACACCCAGCTGGCCATCTACCTGCTGGATGTCTGCGGCCATGGCGTGGGGCCCGCGCTGCTGGGCGTGAGCGCCATGAACGTGATCCACTCGAGTGCCGTGCCCGGGCGCGACATGCGGGACACGGGCGCCGTGGTGGAGGGCTTGAACGATCTCTTTCCCATGGATCGCCACAACGAGATGTTCTTCACGCTGTGGTACGGCATCCTGGACGTGAAGCGAGGCCGGCTGCGATGGACCGGCGCCGGCCACCCGCCCGCGCTGCTGGTGCACCCGGATGGATCGCTGCAGCGGCTCGAGAGCCAGGGGCTGATGATCGGCGCGGTCACTGGCCTGCCCTACGAGAGCAGCGAGGTGGAGATCCGGCCGGGCATGCGCCTGCTCCTGTACAGCGACGGCATCTTCGAACTCCAGCGACCCGACGGGCAGATGGCCACGCTGGATGACTTCATTCGGCACGCGGGCCCCGCCGCGGTGGGCGCGGATCCGCTCGATGCCATGCTGGCCCATGCGCGAGCGGTGCAGGGCGCCGCCGGCTTCAAGGACGACGTGAGCCTGCTCCAGGTGCTCTACCAGCCGTGACGCCGGCCTCGCTGCTCGTGGTGGCCTCGCTGGCGAGCGATCGCGTGGCGTTCACCGAGGTGCACATGGGCGTGGTCGCCGGCTCCGCGGGGCAGCCGCATGGCGTCGCTGTCCGGGTTCCAGTCGCTCA
>RFOC01000004.1 GCA_009926815.1 Planctomycetota bacterium | reverse complement strand
GACGCGAACCTCGGTGTCAGTCTTCGCCGGACCGCTCGTGGACCCGCTGGAGGGCCACAGAAGGGCCGCGACCCCCAGTGCGACCACGCACGCAATCAGGGCCCAGAGCCACCTCATGCCGCCTCGCCGGCCAGATTCCGAAGGATCACGCCGTGCACATCCCGCAACGGCAGCGTGGAGACGTCGGGCACGAAGGCGCCCTCGCCGATGAGCACGGGCTCCAGTCCACCGGCCAGCGAGGCCCGTCCGTGCGTGCCCCGCACCAGGCCGGCATCGAGCGGCGTCAGGCGGAGCAGTGCGCGGAATCCCATCGCCTTTCGGGCCAGGAACCACGTGGTCCGGAGCGCGGCGGTGAGGCCCGAGCCGTCGCGAAGGAGTTCGCAGGGGTCGTATCCGGGCTTGCGGTGGATGTCCACGGTCCGCGCGAAGTCCGGCGCGTCCTCGTCCAGTCGCCACCACGGGTAGGCGAACCACGCGCCTGGCCTGGGCACCAGCACCAGGTCACCGCTGCGCGGATGATCCAGTTCCACGCGAGCCAGGTCCTGGCCATCGATCACCTCCTCGATGCCGGGAAGCCTCGCCAGCGCCTGCCGCGCCCGCGCGGTGGCGGCGGGATCGCGCGTGTAGACGTGCGCCACCTGATGGTCGCACATGGCGAAGGCGGGGCTGCTGTTCAGGTCCAGTTGCTCGCCCCCGAACTCGCGGCGCACGGCAAGCAGGCCTGCCTCGCGAAGCACGCGATTGGGATGGATGGGTTGCGTGGCCGGCTCGATCCCGTACTCGCTGCACAGCACCACGCGCACGCCGCGCTCGTCGGCTTCGCCCAGCAGGAACCTGAGCACGCGATCGAGTTCGCGCAATTCCCCGTCCACGCCGGGCCCGTCCGGACCCTCGCGCTGCAGCACGTAGTCCATGTGGGGCAGATAGGCCATGGTGAGCGCAGGATCGTGCCATCGCATCACGCGGACCGTGGCCTGCGCGATCCATTCGGAACTTCGGATGTCCGCGGCCGGCCCCCAGAAGTGGAAGAGCGGGAAGGGGCCCAGCTCGTGGACCAGGCGCTCGCGAAGGCCCTCGGGCGTGGCCAGGATGTCGGCACGCTTGCGGCCGTCGGCGGCGTACTGGGGTCGGGGCGTCACGGTGAAGTCCGCCGAGCTGAACATGTTGAACCAGCCGAACAGGTTGGCCACGGTCAGTCCCGGGAATCGCGTCCGCGCGGTCTCCCACACCATCGGTCCCTGCAGCAGACGGTTGGACTGTCGCCACAGGCGAACCTCGCCCTGCTCACGGTCCAGCCAGCCGTTCGCCACGGCGCCGTGGTGACTGGCGGAACGCCCGGTGAGCAGGTCGGCCTGTGCGGTGCAGGTGACGGCGGGAAAGGGTGGCCGCAGGGGTCGGACGCCGCCCATGGCACGGGCGCGCTCCCGAAGCCAGGGCATGCTGGCGCGGACATGACGCGTGGAGAGACCCGCCGCGATCACGACGAGCGTGCGATGCGCGCCGCACGGATGGGGCCGATGCATGTTCAGGACCCCGCGACCAGGCGCTGCATGAGGCGCGTGAGCAGCGCGCAGGCCGCCGCGATCACGGCCAGGCGCAGGTGGCCCAGCAGGATCAGCGATGCGGCGTCGATCATGGCCAGCGTGGCGATCCAGGCCATGACGCCACGGGGTCCGCGGCCGGGCTGGACCAGGTCGAACATGCCGCGCACCACCCACCACGCCGCCGTCAGCACGCCACCGGCGTACAGGGCCAGCCGCAGTCCACCGGTCGGAGCCAGCAGGGCCAGGGCCACGGCACCCAGCGGCATGACGGCCGCCGCGCCCATGACGGCCGCGGCCATGGAGAGCGCCGCCCCGCCCGAGGCCGTCGGTATCCGCGGGCTGACCTCATGGCGTGCGGCGAGCGAGATGGCCAGGGTGCAACCCGCCAGGGGCAGCGCGAAGAAGGCCAGCAGCGGCCAGTGGGGCTGCTGGCCCGGGGTGGCGGCGATGGCCACGATGGTGGGCACCATGGCGCGGCAGGCGGCCATGAGCACGGGGCCCACCAGCATGCTGCGGTGCATCATGTTGTAGGCCAGCACCGACGAGACCAGCAGCAGCATCCAGGGAATCGTTCGCGTGCCGGTCCAGGAGAGCGAAACGACTCCGGATGCCAGCAGACCCATGGCCACCACGATCGCGTTGCTCTCCGAGACTGCGCCCGACACGATGGGCCGCCCCGGCCGCTCCCGTCGATCGATCGGCTGGTCGAAGTAGTCGTTCATCATCATGCCCGCGAGGTAGATGAGCACGCATCCGGTGGCTGCGGTGATCGCCGGCTTCACGGCCTGCGCGGGATCGGTGCAGGATCGCATGGCGATGGCCATGCCCACCAAGGCGTTGGTGACCACGGTCGGCGCATTGGAGATGCGCATCAGCCGAAGCCACGCCATGAGGGCATTGGATCGCGAACCGGTGGCCACGGCGGTGGTCATCAGGGGCAAGGTTGGGCGGAAACGGGCCCGTTGGCAAGCAGCCCGCGCACGTGGAGGATCTCCCGGGCCACACCCTCGATCCAGCCATCCACCGGTGCCTCGGGAAGTCGGGACCAGGCGTAGGTCTCCACCTCGACGAAGCAGGGGCCGGGAAGTGAACGAATCCGCGTCATCGCGTCCGGCAGCGCGTCCACGGTGGTGTCCAGTCCCAGCACCTGCGGCATGAAGACGGGCACGTGGAAGTGGCATCGCCAGGGCGAGGTGGGATTCGACGCGAGGAAGTCGGGGATGTCCTCCCAGACGCGGGGCTGGTTGGCATCGCCCGTCACCACCTGGTGGAGCCACCGATCCTCGTTGAACCGGGCCAATGCGGCCAGTGACGCGGCGTCGGCCTGGCCCCGCAGCGCCGCGGACACCTGCACGCGATGCACGCCGATGCCGGATGCCGCGCAGGCGCGGAACGGATGCTCCGGTGACTCGGCCATGACCGCCGCGTGGCACAGGTCCACGCACGCGCCCAGATGCCTGGCGAGATGCGTCTCGTCCTGGCGTGGTCGAAGGCAGTGCCGCATGAATCCGCACAGCTCATCGAAGGTCTGGATGGCGCAGCCCGGCTCGGGTTCGATGTCCACGGTCACGCGAAGGCCCGCGCGATCCTCCAGCCTGGCCAGGCCGCGAGCCACCTGCTCCAGTTGCGCTGCCGCCAGTCCCACGCTGGCGCCGCATCCCTCGGCGCTGAAGCGAGGCCGCCATCCCAGTGGCAGGGTGCTCATGCTGACATGCGACGTCCCCTCGGGCACCAGTCGCGGCAGCAGTTCGGCCGCGGCCAGCGTGTACAGGCCGCGACGGGCGTCGGCCCAATGGGGTTCGTACACGCGTGTCTTCACGCGCTCGGCCGAGAAGTTGCCGTAGGGGAAAGCGTTGACGGCCCCGATCCGCAGACCGGCCGCCTGCAGGTCATCTCGAAGGCGATCGGCTTCCTCGGGGCGCTCCGTGAGTTGCCGAACCGTCTCGGCGGAGAGCCACACGCCCAGCGGAAGAGGACCCTCGCCCACCAGGCGAGCCACCTCGGCCGCGGGTCCGAGCAGGCTGCCTCGCAACTCGGCCAGGTTGCGACCCGGATGCACATTGGTCGCGTACCCGACGGGAAGCATGGTGGTCAGGGTGCCGGAGGCGTGGATCCGCCCGAGTCGCCGGGTGCGGACTGCTGCAGCGCCTTCTCCACCGCGGCATCCATGCCCAGCGGGTGACCCATCCACGCGATGCGGCCGTCACGACCGATCACCATGGCGCACGGAATCGAGCGCTGCCGCGCTGGCACCAGCCACTCGCGAAGCATGCTCTCGTCGCCGTCGTAGGCCACGCGATAGCCCATCACGTCCTTCTTCCGCTCGACCATGGCGCGGACCTTCTCCAGCCGCGCGTCGGGCTTGCCCGCTTCGCCGGGCGCGCCGCGCTCCATGCCGGCCACGCTGATCACGATCAGTTCCGGGTGGCGCTTCTGCACCTCGCTCAGGTGCGGCATGGCCTGGATGCAGGGACCGCACCAGGTGGCCCAGAACTCGACCACGTGCACCTTGCCGGGCTCGATGGCGGCGACCGGATCGCCCTTGACCCAGATGTCCACGCTCAGCTTCGGCGCGGGCGAACCCACGCCGATCGGGGTGATCTTCGGCTTCGCGGGCGCGTCCGTGGTGGCGGGGGGCGGCGCGGGAGGCGTGCCCGAGGGCGCGCCGCCGAAGGGCTTGTCCGACGGGGGCGCCGCCTGCAGGGCCAGCATCATGGTCAGAAGCGTCGTCGCATGCATCACTTCACCTTGCCTTTCCTGGCTTCTCGCGCGGCCGCGGCCGCTTCCACCAATCGCTTCACCATGCCCACGCCGAGGGCCGGATCGCGCGTGCGCTCCGGGTGCCACTGCACACCGAGATAGAAGGGTCTTCCCGGAAGCTCGATGGCCTCGAGCACGCCGTCGTCGCTGGTGGCCATGACCCTGAACGGGCCTGCATCGCCCAGCATCTGGTGATGGCTGCTGGCCACCAGGCCCGAGCCGATCGCGCCGGTGATGGGGTGCTCCTGGTTGCCCTGATGCCGTTCCCCGCCCGGGATGCGATCAGGCACGTGCTGGACCAGTTCGCAGCCATGGTGCACGCCCATGAGCTGCATGCCCAGGCAGATGCCAAGCACGGGCTTGTCGGAGCGGTGGTCCAGCGCCTCCAGAAGCTCGAACTCGCCGCGTTGCCGCGCCGGGTCCATGAGATCGGCCTTCGGATGCAGGGGCTGGCCGCGCACGCGGATGTCGATGTCGGCTCCACCGGTCAGCAGCACGCCGTCGACGGCGTCGATCGACTCCAGCGCATCGCCGGGCTCGTGCGTGAGCAGCACGGGCAGGCCGCCGGCCTCGTGCACGGTGCGCACGTACTGCCGGTTCAGGCGGTACAGCGTGCGCCCTTCGGTGGTCGTCATGTCGCACGCGATGCCGATCACGGGTCGTGACACGCGTCAGAGTGTACGGGTCGGTTCCTCGCGCAATCCTCGCCAGGCCGCCAGAAGGGCGATCGCCAGCGCCACGGTGGCCATGCCCCAGCCCACGGCCACGCCGCCCGCCGTGATGCGCTGGGCCGCCGCCAGCAGGGCCGGCTCCCGGGCCAGTTGCCCAAGCGCCGTCGGCGAGGCTTGCGCGGCCTCCTGCAGCAGGCGAGCCACCTCCTCGGCACGTTCGGCGGGCACCGAGGCCTGCACGAAGCGTCGGGTCAGCGCCGACTCGCCGGAGAGGATCGTGGAGCCGATCACGGCCACGCCCAGCGTGCCACCCACCTGACGGAGCGTCTGCACCAGTCCCGACGCCTGTGCGCGGCGTTCGTGTCCGGCACGGTGCATGGCGTCGACGTTGGTCGGACTCATCACGAATCCGATGCCCGTGCCCAGCAGCACCATGCCCGCGGCAAGCCATGGGTAGGAGAGCGAAGGCGCGGCGAAGGCCTGCACCGCCATGCCCAGCGTGGCCAGCGAGGTCCCGATGAGCGCGGGTGTCCGCACGCCCACGCGGTCGTACACGCGGCCCGCCACATGGATGACGAAGACCACGGGCAGCAGCATGGGCAGCAGCGCCACGCCGGCACGCATGGGATTCATGCCCAACGCGGCCTGCATGTACGCGCTCCCGTAGATGACCAGGCCGTTCATGGCGAACTGCATGGCCGAGAGGATCACGGCATCGGCCAGGATGCGGCGATCGCGGAAGAGCGACAGCGCCACCAGGGGCGATGGATGTCGCAGCTCCCATGCCACGAAGAGGGGCAGGGCGATCGCGGCACCGACGAGTGGCGCCAGCACCATGGGATCGCGCCAGCCCAGCGTGTGCGCCTCCATCAATCCGAAGATCAGGCAGGGCAATCCGGAGAGCAGCAGGACCGCCCCCAGTGGATCGCGTCCGGCCGGTGCGCGTCGAATCTCGACGGGCCGGGCCATGGCGGTCAGCACCAGCGAGACCGCGGCCACCGGCATGTTGATCCAGAAGTTCCACGGCCAGCCCGCGTGCTGGGTGAGCGCACCACCGATGGGCGGGCCGGCGACCAGCAGCAGCATGGGAATGCCGGCGTACACGGCCATGGCCTTGCCGCGCTCGCCGGGGGCGAAGCTGCCCACGACAAGGCTGGCGCTGGCCGGTTGCATGAGGGCCGCCGCCGCGCCCTGGACGGCGCGCCAGCCCACGATGGCGGCCGCGGAACCCGACAGGGCGCAGCCCACGCTGGCTCCGGCGAAGGCGATCATGCCCGTCACGAACGCGGGCACCTTGCCGAAGCTGTCCGCGGCGCGACCGCCCAGCGCGACCAGGCTGGCCATGGCCAGGATGTAGGCGTTCACCACCCACTGCGTCTGCACCTCGCTCAGGCCCAGTTCGGCCTGCATGGTGGGCAGCGACACGCCCACCACCGAGATGTCAAGCATGATCATGCACAGGCTGCCGGTCATGGCCAGCAGCGTCAGCCACCTGCGCGGTGCGCCTTGCTCGGGGGCGTGCATGCGCCGCCCATCGTATGGGGGCGGACCTCAGCGACCCAGATCGGGTGCCGTGGGCCGCAGCGGCGCATCGCTGAAGCGAGGGCTCTGTCCCAGGAAGGTCCGGGGGTTCTCCAGCGTGATGCGGCGCACCGCGTCCACCGCGTGCCCGCGCGCACGCATCACCGCGGCGGCCTTGGGCACCGCCAGTGGATCGCTGTGACCCCAGTCGCCCGCGCTGTTGATCCAGAGGCGCTCGGTGCCGTGCATCTCGATGATGTCCACCGCGCGTGCGGCGGTGCACTTGGTGTCCGGGTAGAGCGTCATGCCCGCCCAGAAGCCCGCATCCAGCACCGGTCGCACCGTGTGCTCCTCCACATGATCGATGAGCACGCGGTCGGGCCGCAGCCGGCCCTGGTTGCGGATGGCGTCCAGGATCAGCCGCGTGCCCTTGCGCTTGTCCTCCAGGTGGGGCGTGTGCACCAGCACCAGCGTGTCGAAGCGGGCCGCCAGCTCCAGGTGCTCCTCGAACACCGCCAGTTCCGTGCGGCTGTTGCGGTTCAGCCCGATCTCGCCGATGCCCAGCACGTTGGGCCGCTCCAGGAACTGCGGAATCAGGCCCATCACCTCGCGGGCGAAGGCATGATCCTCGGATTCCTTGGGATTGATGCAGATCCACGCGTGGTGACGGATCCCGTAGGCCGCCGCCCGGCGAGGCTCGCTCTCGGTCAGCTGCCGGAAGTAGTCGTGGAATCCCTCGGGGCTGCCCCGGTCGAAGCCGGCCCAGAAGGCGGGTTCCGTGATGGCCACGCAGCCGGCCACCGCCATGCGCGCGTAGTCGTCGGTGGTGCGGCTGACCATGTGCACATGCGGATCGATGTACATGGATCAGGCCTGGCGAGGAATGCCGCGCGCCGCCTTGCCGTCGGCGTGGGGCGCGGGTTCACCGCTCGCATCACTCCAGAGGTCGAGCATGCGTCGGGCGCGATCGGGCTGGCCATCGATCGCCACCCGCAGTGCCTGCAGGATGGCCTGCACGCGGTCATCCTGCAGGGGATCGGCCGGCCCATCCGGCCCCGGCCGCGCCCGTTGCACCCGGTCCAGGAACGCGGCCACGTCCAGCGTGCGCGAGCGGGCCTCCAGGAAGCCCAGCTGGATCAGCTGCTCGCGATCAAGCGGCGTTTGGCCGTGGGTCATGCGGCCAGTCTACGGACGCCCGGGTGCGGTCCCGCCTCAGGTGGCCGAACCGAAGAGCAGCAGCATGAGGCCGATGTCGCCCGAATCCACCAGGCCATTGCGGTCCAGATCCGAAGGACAATCCGCGGCCACCGCGCACTCGCCGAAGCCCAGCAGAAGCACGCCGATGTCCCCGGCGTCCACGAAGCCGTTGCCGTCCAGGTCGCCATCGCGCGGCTGCGTGCCGCTGATGCCGAAGGCCGCGTCGTTCAGGTCGGAGCCGCTGGCGCCCTGCGCGTCGCGGGCGGTCACGCGGAGACGGGCCTGGCTGGCGTACAGGTCCGGCACCGTCCAGGTGTAGGCCCCGTCGTTGGCCTCGTTGGCGGCCACGGTGCTGAAGGTCTGGCCTCCATCGACCGAGAGCTCGATGTCCACCGCGGTGATCGCGCGGACGTGGTCGCTGATCCAGTTCACGGACACGCTCTGGCCGGGCGCCAGGCTGTCGCCGCCTGCCGGTGAACGCACATGCACCACGGGGTTGTTGCCACCGGTGCTGGCTGGGTAGTGCATCACGATGCAGTGGATGGCGCCCGCGGCGCTGATGATGCCCTCGCAGTTCACCTGCACGATGGTCTTGCCGGGGCACGCCTGCTGCCACGCGGCCAGGGCCGCCTGATTGTGGCCGGCGTTCACCACGGTGGTGTTGGTGTAGCTGGGGATCATCACCAGGTTGTTGCACATGACGGCGTTGATGTAGGTGTAGTGCACGCCTCCCAGCAGACGGGCCGGCACCCGGATCACGTTGTAGCCGCGCGACTGCATGGTGGCGGCGGCCGAGTCGCAGGTCAGGTCCTGCGCCGAACCGGCGTTGCTGGGCCAGTCGCTGATGATGATGGTGTTGCTCGAGACGGGGATGAACCACATGTCCACGTGGCCCGTGCCATCGACCGTCCAGGGCAGCTGCGTCCACAGGTTGGTGTAGAGGCCGTAGTAGGCCTGGAACATGTCCCGGATCTGGGTCTCGGTCATGCCGGGGTTGTCCCCCAGGGTCAGTCGCGTGGCGTAGCCCTCGGGATCGTCACCCATGTGGTAGTTGCCACCGGAATGCACCAGCGGCATGGCGTAGTAGGGTCGCCCCAGCTGACCGGCCATGAAGGATGGAATGGCGTCGTCCTGCGGTCGGGAGCTGTAGTAGATGCTGTCCACCACCACGCGGACACCGCCCTCGTACACGAAGCGGGGGCCGTAGTCGCGGATCCAGATGCTGTTGAGCGACGCGATGTACGACTTCACGCGGCTCATGTTGGCGCCCGCGTTGGTGAACCGCGTGGTCATGTCGGTGCGCTGCGAGGTGCTGGTCACCACCACCATCACGTCGGCATTGCCGGTGGTGGTGATGTGCCTGGCCATCTCGGCCAGGATGTTCTTCCATGCGGTGCTGCCCGAGTAGCCCAGCAGGATCGCCTCCATGGGGCGGTACTCGCTGGCGCCGCTGACCGGGCCCGTGGGCGGCGGCGAGGCCAGACGGGGTCGGAGGTCGGGGTTCCTCAGCACCCAATCCTTCTCGGCCTGGGTCATGGTGCGGGGCAGGGCCTGGTCATCCAGTCGATTCGCCGCGGGTCGCGGCGCCTTGACGGCATCGGCGGCCAGGGAGGAAGCGGCGATCGCGAGCAGGGCGGCCATCGCCACGGTGAGGGTCCGGTGTTGCATCTTCAATGGAGTCCAGGAGGGCCTGAAATGGGTCAACGGTGCCCACCCAATCTAGCCCCATGGCCGACAAAGTCGCCCCCGAAGAAGCGGTTTTGATCGAATTCAGCCAGTCCCCAGGCCCTGAAGCCGTCGCACCGCGGCCTCCACGGCCCTTGGCGGCACCTCGGACGAGTCCTGCGCGTGACCCACATCCCGCAGGAGCGGCACCGCGAGCGGGCCGCCCAGGTGCTGACGGAACTGCTCCAGGCCGGCCATCAGGCGCTCCACGGGTAGCAGCATGGGATGGAACACGGGCAGCCCGAGCGAGCGAAGCGCGCGAATGACGCGATCACGCGTGCCCGGCGCGAGCCATCCCAGCTCGCATGCCACGCATGCATCCACCGCCAGACCGACGGCCACGGCCTGCCCGTGCGGCAGGGCCCACGCGGTGAGGGACTCCAGGCGATGGGCGACCCAGTGACCATGGTCCAGCGGTCGGGAGCTCCCAAGCTCGAAGGGATCGCCGCCCTTCAGGATGTGATGGCGATGCAGCTCCGCACTGCGCCGCACGATGGGCCATGCAACCGCCATGTCGCGATTGCGGACCCGCGCCGCATGCCGCTCGATCTCGGCCAGCAATCCGGGATCCCTCAGCAACGCGATCTTCACCGCCTCGCTGAAGCCGCCGAGCCAGTGCTCCTCGGGGAGCGAACCCAGGAGGCGTCTGCAGCAGAGCACGGCGTGTGGCACGCCAAAGGCACCCATCGCGTTCTTCTGGCCGAATGCGTTCACGCCGCACTTGACCCCCATGGCCGAGTCATCCTGGGCGAGCGTGGTGGTGGGCACGCGGATCACGGGCACGCCACGATGCGCCATGGCCGCTCCAAAGCCAACGGCATCCAGCACGGCACCGCCACCCACCGCGATCACCGCGCCTCGGCGACTCACGCCATGGTCGAGACAGGCCTGCGCCACGCGCATGGCCTCGGCCGTTCCAGCCTTGCAGGACTCGCCACCAGGCATGGTGTCCACGGCCGAAAGACGAACCCCGCCTGCACCGGAATCCCGCACGCAGGCATGCAGTCGCTCGGCCACCTCGGGCCAGGCGCTGGCCACGCCCAGGTCCACGAAGGCCACGCATGGACCCTCGAGCCCTTCCATCGCCCCGTGCCAGGCTGCCGCGGCATCATGGAGCACGTCATCCACCCACCACACGCGGTGTCGGCTGTGCACGGTCAACGCATCCGACCACGGGGTCAGGGCCATGCGCCGAGCATAGATGCGGACTGTGGTCGCCGCCGTCGGTGTCAGCGATTCGGCTGCAGCATCTGGCCGCGATCGTCGCGCACCGCCACGCCTGCGGTGGGCCGCGTGCCAAGGGTCACCTGGAGCTGCCGTCGCTCGCCATCACGTTCCACCTCGACCTGCACGGCTTCGCCGGGCTTGCGAGCGCCGATCGCGCGCATGAGCGATGCACGGCTGTCGACTCGCTCTCCGGCCACGCTCACGATCCGGTCGCCCTCGCGCACCTCGGCCTGGTCGGCGGGGCCTCCCGGCAGCACGCGGCCGATCATGGCGCCGCTGCCGTCCGGCAGTTCCTGCAGCAGCACGCCCATGTAGCCGTATCGCACGCGACCGTCCTGCAGCAGGTCATCCGCGGCGCGTCGCACCATCTCCATGGGAATGGCGAAGCCCACGCCATCGTTGCCACCCGTGCGGCTGCCGATGGCGGTGTTCATGCCGACCACGGCGCCATCGAGGGTGACCAGCGGACCGCCGCTGTTGCCCGGATTGATGGCCGCGTCGGTCTGCAGGTAGTTCTCGAAGACGGCAAGACCCACGCCTTCACGGCCCTTGGCGCTGATGATGCCGGCGGTCACCGTCTGATCCAGCCCGAACGGGCTTCCCAGCGCCAGCACCCAGTCGCCCACCTCCACCTGCGAACTGTCGATCAGCGTGGCGGGCGTGAGCCCGTTGGCGGGCACGCGAAGCACCGCCACGTCGGTCTCCGGATCCACGCCCACCAGCGTCGCGTCGAGCTCACGGTCATCGGAGAGTCGCACCATGATGCGTTCGGCACCGCGCACCACGTGGCTGTTGGTCACGATGGCGCCGTCCTCACTCAGGATGAACCCGGTTCCAAGACCCTGTCGCTGCTGCACCGGTCCGGGACGCACCAGTTCCGGTCCGCGCGGACCAAAGCGGAGAGCCGGCATGCCCGAGGCCTGCGCCTCCGGCTCCTCGACCGTTCGGATGCTCACCACGCTGGGCTTCACGCCGCGGGCGACCTTTCGGAAGGCTCGGGAGAGATTGCGGGCGAAGCGAAGATCCTCCTCGGTCGACCCCTCGATGGATGCCGCAGCGGCCGGGGCGGTGGTCTCCTCGCGTGCCCACGAGGCCTCGGCGGAGGCCAGCAGGAGCAGCAGGGGAAGGGCGGTTCGAATGGTTCGCATGAGAGGTCCTCCAGAGGGGGGGCGGCCTACGCCAGCGGCACGGCATTGTTCGCACACCCATGTCCTTGGGGCAAGCCCATTCCGAAACCCGCCCGGGCCTGTTTTGGGGCAATATCCCGGTCCATGCTTCCGCTCCTGACCGCCGTGGCCCTGGTCATGCCCCAGGGCCTGCAAGAGTGCACCTCGCCGTCCGGCAGTCCCTTTCCCATGCACATGCAGGTGGTGGGCCGGCACGCCTCCGGTCGCTGGGATGAATCGGCCGCCGAGATCGCCGCCTGGCATCCCGCGTCCAGGCGGCTGTTCGTGGTGGATGCCGCGCGCGGGCTCCGTGTGCTGGATCTGACCGATCCTGCGCGACCGCTGCAGGTGCAGGAACTTGCCATCGAGGGCATGACCAGCGTGGCGGTGCACGGAGACATGGTCGCGGTGGTGCACAAGCCGGGGGGCAAGGTGGACCGGGGCACGCTTGAGCTGCTGACCCCTGACCTGAAACCCATCGCCTCGTGTCCGGTGGGTTTCGGTCCGGACATGGTCTGCTTCACTCCGGATGGCAAGCGCCTGCTGGTGGCGAACGAGGGTGAGGCCGAACTGGATGGATCGGAGGATCCCGTCGGCTCGATCGGCGTGGTCGACATCTCGGCGGGAGCCGCCAGGCCCGTCTACCGTGAGATCAGTTTCAGCGACTTCCAGCCGCAGCGCGACGCCTTGACGCGACGAGGCCTGCATTGCGTCAGTCCGCGGGCCACGCTGCCGCAGGACCTGGAGCCCGAGTACGTCGCGGTGGCACCCGATGGCAGCCGCGCGTTCGCCACGCTGCAGGAGAACAACGCGATCGCCGTGATCGACCTGGCGCCGGGCGCGGAGCGCATCGCGAGCATCCAGCCGCTGGGGTTCAAGGATTTCGCCAAGTCAGGCGGCCTGGACGCCAGCGACAAGGATGGCGGGCCCAGCATCAAGCCATGGCCGGTGCTGGGCCTGTATCAGCCCGACACGGTGAAGTGCTTCGAGCACGGGGGCGTGCTCTGGCTGGCCACGGCCAACGAGGGCGAGGAGCGCGAACGTGGTGACGTGCAGGAGCCCAGACGGCTGTCCGACCTGAAGCACGCGCTCGGCCCGGAAGCCTCGGCCAAGGATGGAGCGGGTCGCCTGCAGGTGAGTGGCCTGCGCGGCGATGACGACGGCGACGGCACCTTCGAGCGGGTGTTCTGCTTCGGTGGTCGAAGCGTGAGCCTGTGGAGGGTGGAGGCGGATGGCAGCCTGACGCAGGCGTGGGACTCTGGTGCGCAGATCGAGCGGCTCATGCAGGAACGCATGCCCGAGGCGTTCAACGCCGACAGCGAGCCTGGCATGAACGCCGACAGCCGCAGCGACAATCGCGGTCCGGAGCCGGAGGGTCTGGATGTGGGTTGGGTGGGTGACCGTCGCCTGCTCTTCGTGGGGCTCGAGCGTGCGGGTGGCGTGATGGCGTGGGACATCACCGTGCCCGAGCGGCCCATCTGGGTCGGGTGGATCAATCCTCGTGATCCAAGGGCCCTGACCAGCGAGGATCGCGACGGCGACGGCAAGCCTGATGGTCCCTTCGTGGCGGGTGACATGGCGCCCGAGGGCGTGCTGTTCATTCCAGCCGCGACAAGTCCGTCCGGAGCGCCCCTGATCGTGGTCTGCAACGAGGTGAGTGGCACGACGACGGTGATGGGCATTGTTCCCAAGGCGCCCTGAGCGCCAATCAAGGTGGCAGTCTTCGTGACAGCCGTGCACGGTTCAAACCTGATGCAAACATCCGCGACCGATGTTGAGGTGCCATGCGCACCCGCTTCCGCACCGTCTGGATCAGCGATGTTCACCTGGGCAGCAACACGGTGCGCGGGGCAGACCTGAGCTTTTTCCTTCGGCACATCACCTGCGACCGGCTGTATCTCGTCGGTGACATCGTGGACATGTGGAGGCTTCGCCGCCGCTGGCGGTGGCCCTCCTGCCACAACGACGTGGTTCGCCGTCTCTTGAAGCTCGTCAGCAAGGGTGTCGACGTGGTGTGGATTCCCGGCAACCACGACGATGCCATGCGGCCGTACGAGGGGCTCTCGATCGGCGGCGTTCGCATCGAGCTGATCTCCAGCCATGAGACCGCCGACGGGCGTCGACTGCTTGTGACTCACGGCGATCAGCACGATCTTGTGGTGTGCTCAAGTCCATGGCTGGCAGGCGCGGGAGCGCTCGGATACGACCTCTTGCTGGGGCTCAACCGCGTCTGGAATGGCGTGCGTCGCAGGCTCGGCTTGCCCTATCACAGCCTGTCACAGGCCATCAAGAATCGCGTGAAATCCGCCTGCACCGTGATCAGTCGTTACGAGTCGGCGCTCTGTGGTGAGGCTCGGCGCGGCGGTTTCGATGGGGTGGTCTGTGGCCACATCCACCGATCCGAGCGCTCGATCATCGATGGCATCGAGTATCTCAATTGCGGCGACTGGGTCGAGAGCTGCACCGCACTTGTCGAGCACGACGACGGTCGTCTGGAGATCCTCGATGGTCTCGCCTTCAACGAGCGCGTCCGCTCTGAGCGCGCCGCCGACACTGCGACCGATGCCGAGGCCGATGCGTGGCCCGAGCCCTCGATGGCGCTTCGAAGCACGGAGGTGGCGCGCAAATGGAACCGCATCTTCGCCGCGTGAGCGTGCTGTCGGCCGGCGTCGGGGCGGGTCATGTGCGCGCCGGCCAGGCGGTGGTGGCCGCCTTGCGGCAGGCGCTTCCTGACGCTGAGGTCTTGAAGCAGGATGTGCTGGAACGCGCAGGCCCGGGTTTCCGTGCCATGTATCGTGACGCCTACGTGGCGCTCGCCTCGCGCACGCCGCGGCTGGTGGGATGGCTCTACGACCGAGCCGACGAGCCGTGGCAGAGCCGTTGGTACGCGGGCGTCATCGAGCGGCTTGCCCTGCGTCGCTGGATGCGTGATCTCCTGCGGGAACCGCCCGAGATCGCGGTCTGCACGCACTTCCTGCCCGCGGCGCTGCTGTGCCACCTGCGGCGTTGGCATGGTCTGCCCACGCGCATCGCCACGGTGGTGACCGACCTCGACGTGCACGGACTGTGGCTTGACGGTCGGGCGGACCTGTGGTGCGTCGCCGGAGAGGAGGCGCACCAGATCATGGTGGCCGCAGGCGTGCCGCCCGAGACGGTCCGCGTGACGGGCATTCCAATCGATGCGGCGTTCGAGAGCCTGCCATCGCGTGATGCGGCGCGATCGCGGCTGGGAGTCGACAGCGCAAGGCCGCTGATCATGTTCAGCACGGGCGGATGCTGCCTCGGCCCGGTCGAGCGCACCTTCGCGCAACTGCTCACCCTTCGCGATGTCGCGACGGTCGTGGCGATCTGCGGCCACAACGAGCGTGCGCGCACGGCACTGGCAGCGATGATTCCGGCGGGCGAGGAGGATCGCGTGCGGGTGCTCGGCTTCTCCTCCGAGATGCCATGGTGGATGGCTGCCGCCGACCTGCTGGTCGGCAAGCCCGGTGGACTCACCAGCAGCGAGGCTCGTGCCGCCGGACTGCCGATGGCGGCGATCCATCCGATCCCCGGCCAGGAGGAGAGAAATCTTGCCCACCTGCTCGAGTGGGGTGCCGCGATCGCTTGTCACACGCCGGCAACACTCGCCTGGCGCCTGCGCAGACTGCTGCAGGACGCGCCTCGCCTGTCGGCCATGCGACGTGCCGCGCGCGATTCGGCCCGCCCATGCGCGGCCCGCGCGGTCGCGGAGGCGGTTCTGAGCCTGGCCGCGGGCCAAGCTGGCGCGCCGGAGGTTTGCATGGCCCGCGCGGGCGCTGGAATGCCGGCCCGGACCTGAAGCATGCCAAACACTGAAAAGCGATCGCCGCCCCCGAACCGAGGGCGGCGACCACAACGAACAGATGGTTGGAAGGCGCTCAGCCGCGACGACGGCGAGCGATCAGGCCGGCCAAGCCGACAAGAGCGGCGGAGCCGGGCGCAGGCACCAGGTTGCCGCTGATGGTCACGTCATCGAACCGCAGGGTGCCGGAGGCGCCGTAGGTCGAGGTCGACCGCGACGCCAGGTAGCCGCTGGTCCCCGGGTTGAACGCCGCGAGCACGCGGAAGCCGAAGTTCGCCGCGTTGGCGTACGAGGCACCCAGCGTGACCGACCGCTGGTACCAGGTGTCGCCGGTGCCGGTGGCTGCCGGGGTGAAGGTGAACACCTGCACCTCGGTCCAGTTGGTGCCGTCGGTCGTGGCGAACACGGCAACCGTGTTGGCGCTGGTGTTGCTGTGACGCTCGTTCCAGGCCAGCGTGATGCTGTCGTAGCCGGCGGTGGAGCCGTTGAACTGCACGCCGCGGGTGCGGTCCTCGGTGCCCTGCGCGGCGTAGGTGGTGGTGTTCAGCGCGAAGGTGCCGGTGCCGCCGAAGCCGGTGGCGAAGGTGCTGGTGGTGCCACCGACGAGCGAGGCAAGGCCGGTGCCGGTCGAGGCGCTCAGGGTCTGAGCCTCGAAGTTCCACTGGGTGACGATTCCAGCCGTGGCATGGGTGCCGATGGCCGTGATGGCCACAAGCGCGAGAGACAGAGACGAAGTACGCATGCTGAACTCCAATCAGGGGTTAGGGAAGGGAAGGGAAGCGAAGCCGTCAGGAAGCGGGGAAGCCATCCTGCTCGGGGGAAGGTGACACAGGATCAGGCCAAGTCGACTCGGGAATCGTGAAGGTTGAGTGAAGAGATGAGTGGGTCACTCCGCGACCGCGGGTCCAAGGGGGTCCCAGGTCAGGCCGTCCTTGTTGAACTCGCCCTTCTTGGCTGGACCGTTGGAGCCCACGGGGGTGCACACGTTGCTGTTGCTCATCCACTCCACGTGCCCATCGGCCATCAGCATGTGGCCTCCGCCGCGGTGCCGCGCCGAGAACCGCTGCCAGTCGCTCCGGTGACGGTTCAGGTCCTCGCCGCGGAAGGGGTGGGGATTCGCCTCGTTGTAGCCCTCCACATCCAGCTCGCGCCGCACGGAACGCATCTCGATGAGCAGTGGCGTCTGGGCCGCCTCCTTGATCATGCTCAGCCGCATGCAGCGTGCGTCGATCCATTCCGGGTTCACCGGGATGCTGGTGGAGGTGTTCTTGCCCTTGTTCGAGTTGTGTCGGGGGTCCTGCGTGTCCGTGCCCAGCCGCTGGTCCAGCTCCGCCTCGAGCGTGTTGTTCAGCTGCGCGTTGGGCACGTAGCTGAAGAAGAAGCGCTGCCGCTGGGCGCCGCCGATGGGCCAGCCCACGAAGCGGCCTTCGGCGTACTTCTCGTCCACGCCCGGAGCCTCGGCCGACGGATCGACGAAGATGTTCCGGCCGTCCGGCGGGCAGGGCACATCGCCGTTCGGGGCCGCCAGGTCCGTGTAGGGATCCTGGTCCATGAGCGGCGGGATGACGTTGGCCCAGTATCGGCTTCGATCGCGCAGGTTGATCTGCATCTGAGCCGACGTCTTCTCGCCCTCCCACGCGATCAGGCCCTTCCGGTTGGCCGCGTGGTTCACGTAACCCGTGCCCCACTGCCGCAGGTTGTTCTGCGACACGCTGGCCCGGGCGCGGGCTCGTGCGGAGCCGACCGCGGGCACCAGCAGCCCCGCCAGCAGGGCGAGGATGGCGATGACCACGAGCAGCTCGACGATCGTGAAGGCGCGACGGCCTCGGGAATCGTGCGTCATGGGTCCCTTCACGCGCAATCGCCGAAGAGAATCAGGAGCGAACCGATGTCACCGGCATCGATCAAGCCACTGCTGTCCAGGTCGCCGGCGGGGTCGGAAGCCCCGAACAGCAGCAGCATGGCGCCAATGTCGCCGGCATCCACCGAACCGCTTCCATCAAGATCGCCCTGGCACACCGTGGCGCCTGAGCAGGTGCCCAGAGCCGCGAAATCCTGGGTGAACACGGTGCCGTCATCGGGGCACTCGGCCCACGCGTTGGGCTGGCCGAAGTTGCTGAAGCGGCCGGTGTCGTCGTAGTCGTTCGCCATCGTCACCACGCTGCCCGGGCTGGCCCGCAGGTGGCACACGTCGGTGGTGGAGACTCCGCCGCGCCAGTACTGCTCGGCGCCCTCGCCGAATGGACCAGCGACCGTGGCGCCGGACGCGTCCTTGACCACCAGGGTCCACTCGTCGTTGCTGGTGGTGATGCTGCCGAACGAGGTGGCCGGCTTGGTGCTGGTCCACGCGGAGACCACCGAGGCGTCCCGCGTGCAGATGTTCATCCAGCGGTCGCCGGAGCCGGGATTCACCACCAGATCCGTGTTCCGACCGCCATTGAGCGCATTGCGCTCGATGAAGGTGATGATGGTGCCGGCCGGGATCGAGGCCAGGCCCGCGTTCTGCGACAGGGTGATGGTGCCGCTGAAGCCACCGGTCTTGGCCTCGGCCCAGGCGAAGGTCCAGCCCCGCAGGTCAAGGCCCTCGGTGCCCACCACCATCTCGAACCAGTTTCCGCCGTTCCCGAGCACGCGGCCGAAGAACGGATCCGCCGCGGTTCCGCCGTTGGAATCGACCAGCGCCGTGCCGCCCCGCAGGTACTGGTCGGTGGCCACCGCGTTGTACTCGTTCAGGAAGATGGGCGTGCACGCCGAGCACTCGGCGAGCACCGGAGCCCTCAGCGCCGTCAGGTCCTGCACCGCCCGGCACTCGATGAAGACCGGATCGCCCCAGGAGTTGGGCGTTCCGAAGTTGCCCGTGTCGCTGTCATCCCACTCCAGGTTGGTCGAGGCATCGCTGATCTGGCCCTTCAGCTTGCACACTTCCTGGCTGTTCACGCCGCTGCCGCCATAGCCCGCGGCGCCCTCGCCGCGCTGACCCATGCGGAGGTTGTTCTGGGCGTCGCGGATCTCCATGAGCCAGTTGTTGTTGCCGGTGCTGAAGTTGCCGGGACCATCGCCAGTCTTGTTGGTGACCGTGGTGAACAGGTCGGTGCGACCGAAGGTCACGCCGTTGATCCACCAGTCGCCCTTGCAGGGGTCGAGGGTCAGATCGACATCCTTGCCATTGGACCCGGCCGGACCGCTCGCCCCGTACTCGCAGATGGTGATCACCGTGCCCGCGCGCAGGTCCGCCCACACCGGATTGTTCGCGAAGGTGACGATGCCCTGCTCCACGGTGGTGCTGCCGTACCAGAGGTCGGTGCCATTCGTGGCCAGGTTGCCGGTCTCGGCCCATCGCAGCTTCCAGCCGCGAACATCGAGGTGATCCTGCGTGACCACCAGCTCCACCCAGTTGCCGCCGTTGCCAAGGACGACGCCGAACCAGTTGTCGTAACCCTCGTCGGTGCCAGGAGCGCTGATCTGAAGGAACTTGGTGCTGCCGACGGCGTTGTATTCGGTCAGGACCAGACCCTGGGCAAGCGCGGAGGAGGCAAGAGCGGCGGCAGCGACTGGGGCGAACAGGTCAGTGGCGATCATGATCATTCTCCAGAGTTTGGGCGCACGAACGAACGCGGGATACGACTGGAGTCAGTGTGCCCCGGACCTGCCGGGGGCTCGGTGAAGATCATGTTCAGCCCAAGTTGCAATCATGTAAATGCATCGTTCAGGACTCTGGTGCGCCGGCATCATGCAAACCGCGACGCAGACTCCAGATGCGCGCCGTCCGACCCAGCGTACATTGAGCGGGAATGTCCATCGTGTTCACCGTCATGCTCGTCCTGGCTCTTCAGGGCTCGCCCATCGCTCCATCGCTTCCACCCTCCGGTTCGCTGGATCCTGAAGCGAAGCCCTCCGCGGTTGCCGACCCCCTGCGTGATGCGGGCGTGCCCACCCCGGACCGGCTGAAGGCGCTGGCTCGCCCCGGGACGTCGGTGGCCGCGGCCACCTGGCAGGCCATCGAGGCATGCGACCGGTGCGGAGCCGCCAACGATCTGGCCACCATCCTGGCTTCGCGGCCGGCCGCCGAGATTGCGCCGCTGGGATCGGCGCTGCTGGCGGCATCGAGGGATGAGA
This sequence comes from Planctomycetota bacterium, assembly GCA_009926815.1. Taxonomy (GTDB): domain Bacteria; phylum Planctomycetota; class Phycisphaerae; order Phycisphaerales; family SM1A02; genus SYAC01. The sequence goes on along the minus strand of RFOC01000004.1, from coordinate 7,067 downwards.
ACCGGCCGGTCCTTCGCGGGGCGGCCGCCCGTGCGCTGGTCGCGCTGCCCGCGGACCAGCGTCCCGGGGAAGCGAAGGACCTCCGCGAGACCACCCTGACGCTGCAGTGCGTGCGGGGCCGCATGGCATGGGAGCCGAAGGAACTGCAGGTGCTGCCCGGAACGCTGGTGCGCCTGCGCATGGAGAACGGCGACTCCATGCTGCACAACCTGCTCCTGACGGCACCGGGTTCGTTGACCGAGATCGGCGTGGCGGCCGAGAAGCTGGGCGAGGGACTGGACGGAAAGCGCCGCCAGTACGTGCCCGAGTCGCCCAAGGTGATGGCGGTCATGGGTCTGGTGGAACCGGGCAAGGTGGGCGAACTGTGGTTCTTCGCGCCCAGCAGGTCCGGGACCTACGTGCTGGTCTGCACCTATCCCGGGCACTGGCGCATGATGAACGGCAAGCTGAAGGTGAAGTGATCGCCTCCGTGCGGCCGGTTCCCACTACCCTTGCGCGATGAAGGATTCCTTCGCCGACCTCGGTCTGTGCCCGGAACTGCTCGCGGAACTGGCCACGCTGGGGTACGAGGAGCCCACGCCCATCCAGAAGGCGGCCATCGAGCCGCTGGTGCGCGGTCAGGACCTGCTGGGACAGGCCGCCACGGGCACGGGCAAGACCGCGGCCTTTGCGCTGCCCATGCTGGAGCGGATCGGTCGCGAGCGAGCGAACCCCATGCAGCCGCTGGGTCTGGTGCTGGTGCCCACGCGTGAGCTCGCGGTGCAGGTGGCGGAGGCCTTCGGCAGCTACGGCAAGGGACTTCGAGTCTCGGTGGTGCCGGTGTTCGGTGGCGCCGACTTCCGCAGGCAGGCCATGGGGCTTCGCAAGGGTGCGCAGGTGGTGGTCGCCACGCCGGGACGCGCGCTGGACCACATGCGACGAGGCTCGCTGGACCTGTCCGCCCTGAGGATGGTGGTGCTGGACGAGGCCGACGAGATGCTCGACATGGGCTTCGCCGAGGATCTGGAGGCGATCCTGAACGGGACCCCGGAGACGCGACAGACCGCGCTCTTCAGCGCCACGCTGCCGGCGCGCATCGCCCGCATCGCGGAGAAGCACCTGCGGAATCCCGAACGGGTGCAGATCGCGCGCGAGAAGGGCGTGAAGGGAACGACGGCCAAGGTCCGGCAGATGGCCTACGTGGTGCCGCGAGCCTTCAAGGTGGTGACGCTTGGGCGCGTGCTGGACATGGAGGATCCGCGGCTGGCCCTGGTCTTCTGCCGCACGCGGCTTGAAGTGGACGAGCTGGCCGACGCCCTCACGGGACGTGGCTACCGCGTGGAGGCCCTGCACGGTGGCATGGGGCAGATGGACCGGGACCGCGTCATGCGCAAGGCGCGGGGCGAGGCCGTGGACGTGGTGGTGGCCACGGACGTGGCGGCGCGAGGCATCGACATCGATCACCTCAGCCATGTGGTGAACTTCGACGTGCCATCCGCGCCGGAGACGTACGTGCACCGGATCGGGCGCACCGGCCGGGCCGGTCGCGAGGGCACCGCCATCACCATCGCCACGCCGCGCGAGGGTCGCATGATGCGGGCCATCGAGACGCTGACCAAGCAGCGGTTCGAGATGGTGGATGTGCCCACGCCGGACCAGGTGCGAAGCCGGAGGCTTGATCGCATGCGCGACGAGCTGGTGCAGGCCGTGCAGGCCGGATCTCTCGAGCCGTTCCTGTCGCTGGTCCGGTCCATGACGGTGGATCCCGCGGAGGTGGCCGCCGCCGCCCTGAAGGCGGTGCACGAGGCCAGGCGCGGCGAGCACGCGAACGAGGATCACGTGCAGGTGCCGCGATTCCAGGATCGTCAGGAGTCGCCGCGAGATCGCCCGGCCGCTCATGCGCCGGCGCCGCAGCCTGCGCGACCCGAGCGCGGCCCCGGATGGAAGCGGAAGCAGCCTGAACGGAGCGGCTGGACGCAGCGCATCGAGACCGGGCCGACGGACGAGGCGCCCGCGCGCAAGCCTCGCCGCGAGCAGGGCGGCGGTCGCGGCGACCGTCGCGCGCCGGAATTCGTGCGGCTGTTCGTGGGTGGCGGCAAGCGCATGGGCATGCGGCCGAACGACCTGGTCGGGGCGATCGCCAACGAGGCCGACGTGAATCCCCGATCGCTCGGCGGCATCGAGATCGGCGAGATGTCGTCGTTCGTGGAGGTGCCCGCGCAGGAGGCGGATTACATCATCCAGGTCCTTCGCAAGGCCACGCTGCGCGGCCGCAAGGTGAAGGTGAACCGGGATCTGGGGTTCCAGCGACCCCCTCGTGCGGCGCGGTGAGGCGACGCCTCAGATGGGCGTGGGGCGGTTCCGCGACCATCGCTTCACGTGCCGCCAGAAGGTTCCCTCGGCGGTACCCACCGCGACCAGCAGCCCGGCCCATCCGTCCATGAATCCCCCCTTCAGCACGTAGCCGCGCATGAAGGCGCCCACGGCACGCAGAAGGGCCAGGGGCGGCGGTGAACCCTGGCGGCCGGGCATCTGGGCGGAGAGATCGGAGTATCGGTTCATGGTCTCCACCATGGCGTGCATCGAGTGGAACGGATGGTGGTGGAGCGTGCCATGGAGCAGTCCCTCGGGTCCATCCAGCATCAGGCGTTCGTGCACCGCGTCATCACTGAAGCGACCCGCACCGCGCCGGAACAGGCGGAGCGGGCGATCGCGCATCCAGTCGCCGAAGCGCACCGGACGGCCCAGCAGGGTGGACTGGCGGCGAAGACGGAATCCCGCATGACGCGCTGGTGCATCCACGGCTCCACGAATGGCGATCGACAGCGCCTCGCTCACCCATTCATCGCAGTCGATCGCCAGCACCCAGTCTCCGGTGGCGCGATCGATGGCCGCGTTCTTCTGGGGTCCAAAGCCCAGCCACGGCTGATGGAACACATGCGGCGTGAAGCGGCGGGCCACCGCCACGGTGTCGTCCGTGCTGCCCGAGTCGAGCACCACGATCTCGTCCGCGAAGCGCACGCTTTCCAGGCACCGGGCGATCTGGTGCGCCTCGTCGCGACAGATGATGATCACGCTGAGCCTGGCCATCTCAGCCGTTCAGGATGCCGCCCAGCGCCGCGGCGAACGCATGCACCTCGGCGAAGCGATTGAAGAGCGGTGCAGGACTGGCCCGCACCACGTCAGGCTCGCGGAAATCGCACCAGAACCCCCGATCGTGCAGGGCCTTGGCCACCGCGCGGGCGTTGCCGGGAATGCGGATGGAGAGCTGGGCGCCTCGCCCGCCGGTGTCCGCCGGCGTGATGACCGAGCAGCCGCTGGGCACCGCGTGCCGCAGCATGAACTCCAGATAGCCGGTCAGCGCCAGGCTGCGCCGTCGCAGCGCCGGCAAGGTGGCCTGATCGAAGAGGTCCAGGCTGGCCTTCAGTGGCGCGGTGGAGAGGATGGGTGGGTTGGTCAGCTGCCACCCATCTGCGCCTGATGCCGGCACGAAGGTGTCCAGCATGCGGAGACGCTCCTGCGGATCGTTGCCCCACCAGCCCGCGAAGCGGGGCCGCTCCAGATCCTCGGCATGCCGCTGGTGCACGAAGCATCCCGCCACGCTTCCCGAGCCGGCATTGAGGTACTTGTAGCTGCACCAGCACGCGAAGTCGCACTGCCAGTCATGCAGCTGCATTGGCACGTTGCCGACCGCATGGGCCAGGTCGAAGCCGCACATCGCGCCGGCACGGTGGGCCGCGGCGGTGATGGCCTGCATGTCGAGCACCTGTCCGGTGAAGTAGTTCAGCCCGCCCACCAGCACCAGTGCCAGGCGATCTCCTTCGCGCTCGATGGCCTGCGTGAAGTCCGCCACTTCGAAGCATGCCTGCCCAGGCCTGGGCGACACCTTGATCACCTCCACGGCGGGATCCATGCCGCGCACGCGGACATGGCTCTCGATGGCGTAGGTGTCGCTGGGGAAGGCGCCGGCCTCCATCAGGATGCGCGTGCGACGCCCCTGCGGTCGCCAGAAGCTGGCCAGCATGAGATGCAGGTTCACCGTGAGCCCGTTCATGGCCACCACCTCGGCCGGGTGCGCACCCACCAGCCGAGCCAGCGGCTCGCGGACCAGCTCGTGATACCGGTACCAGGGCCGTTCGCCGCGAAAGCGAGCCTCGCTGGCCATGCCGCCCCAGGCATCCAGTTCCCGCATCACCAGTTCGCGGGCGCCGCGCGGCATGGGACCCAGCGAATTGCCCACCAGGTAGGTGACCGGCCGACCGCGCTCGTCGCGCGGAAGCTCGAAGCGGTCGCGGAATCCCGAGAGCGGATCGGTCTCGTCCAGATGCCGGGCAAAGGCCTCGTCCGGGCGGAAATCCCTGAAGGAAAGCGCGCTGGAGGCGGGAGCCGCGGTCATGGATGCATGCTAGGGGGGAGGCGTGGCGGATGCGACGAAGGTCTTCTCCCGACAGGGGTCGGCGGGTAGCCTTTTCGGCATGACGCTCGCGCCGGTCGAGTTCATGCGGGAGCCCCAGGTCATGGCCGATCCTCGACAGGATCGCGTGACCGGTTGGACCGTCTGGCCGGCGCGCGAGCGACCCCTTCGAGCCGCGGTGGTGGTGGCGGTGCTGGTCCTGCTGGCCCTGGGAGCGGCCATGGCGTGGGGCGATCCACTGCTGGGCGTGCTTTCAAGCCTGGCGGTGGCGGTGAGCCTGCAGACCTTCCTGCTTCCCACCGACTACGTGCTGGACGCCGAGGGCATCACGGTGCATGAGCCGCTTCGCGTGCGCCGCGTGCTCTGGAGCGACGTGCACGGCGTGATGTGGCGCGGCGAGCGAGGGTTCCTGCGTGCCTCACGGGATTCGGCCGGCCGACTGCTGCCGCGGTGGGGCGGCCCAAGAGGGCTCACCATCCTGCTGTGCGCGGACCGCGTGGCCGCAGGCGCGCGGCGCGATGCCGTGGAGGCGAGCCTGCGTCGCCATGGCAGCTGATCCGCGCGGCTGGAAGGCCACCCTTCGGCACGCCTTCGGCGTGGATGCCCCGGGCGCGGTTGCGCCGGATGCCGAGGACCTTTCACGGTTCGAGGCACTGCTTCAACGCATCGTGGCCCGGGACATGACGGGACCCGCCGTGCTGGTGCTGGAGAGCTGGCGCCCGCTCAATGGCGTGACGGCGCAGGCCATGCACGCGCTCACGCCCTTCGTGGGCCTGATGGCGGACGTGGCCACGTGGGAGCGCCTAACGCTCTACCTGCAGCGGCGAGGTTCCATTCCATGGCTGATCGAGCGGCTGGAGCGACTGGCCCTCGAGAGGGCAGGCGCCACGCGATCGTCGCGGGACTGAGCGCCCAGCCGTATCCTGCCGCGCGTGCACGATGCCGCGAAGAGGCCCATCGACCCCGCGACCATTCAGGTGGTGGTGGCGACCGACTGCGGCAGCACCACCACGAAGGCCATCCTGATCGAGCGGCGCGACGGCGTGTACCGCCAGACGCACCGCGGCGAGGCCACCACGGTGGAGGAGCCGCTGGCGAACGTGACGCTGGGCGTGACCAACGCGGTCACCGAACTGCAGGAGCTGAGCGGCCGGAAGCTGGTGAACCCCGACGGCACCATCCGGCACCGCAGCGGGCCGGATGATCCCGATGGCTGCGACATCTACGTGAGCACCAGCAGCGCGGGCGGCGGCCTGCAGATGATGGTGGCGGGCGTGGTGCGCGAGATGACCGCGGAGAGCGCCAAGCGCGCGGCCCTTGGCGCGGGTGCCATCGTGATGGACACCATCGCCGGCAACGACCGACGCAAGCCCCACGAGCAGATCCAGCGCATCCGCGAGCTTCGTCCGGACATGGTGCTGGTGAGCGGCGGCACGGATGGAGGCGACCAGCGCAAGGTGGTCGAGATCGCCGAGCTCATCGCGCCAGCCCGGCCTCGACCGCGATTCGGAGGCGAGTACCGGCTGCCCGTCATCTTCGCGGGCAATCGCGACGTGCGCGACGCCATCCGCCGCGTGTTCGACGGTCCGGGCTTCGAGCTGAGCGTGGTGGACAATCTCCGACCCACCATGGAGCGGGAGAACCTGGGACCGGCGCGAGAGCGCATCCATGACGTGTTCCTGGAGCATGTCATGGCGCATGCGCCCGGCTATGACCGCCTGATCGAGTGGGCCGATGCGGCCATCATGCCCACGCCCGGCGCGGTGGGCGACATCCTGCAGGAGATCGCCCGGCGCCGCGGCATCAACGCGGTGTGCGTGGACATTGGTGGAGCCACCACGGACGTGTTCAGCGTGTATGGCGGCACGTTCAACCGAACCGTGAGCGCGAACCTGGGCATGAGCTACAGCATCAGCAACGTCTGCGCCGAGGCCGGCATGGCCAACGTGCTTCGTTGGGTGCACCTGGACATGGACGAGCGCGAGCTGCGCAACCGGGTGAAGAACAAGATGATCCGCCCGACGACGATCCCCCAGACGCACGAGGCGCTGGTGTTCGAGCAGGCCGTGGCCCGCGAGGCGCTGCGACTGGCCTTCGAGCAGCACCGGGCGTTCGCCACCAGCCTGAAGGGGGTGCAGCAGCAGCGCACGGTGGGGGATGCGTTCAGCCAGCAGGCCTCGGGCGGAAGCCTGGTGGACCGCATGCGCATGGATCTTCTCGTGGCGTCGGGCGGCGTGCTGAGCCACGCCCCACGCATGGAGCAGACTGCCATGATGCTGCTGGACAGCTTCGAGCCCGAGGGCTTCACCGAGCTGGCCAAGGACAGCATCTTCATGATGCCGCACCTGGGGGTGCTGGCCAGCGTGCACCCGAAGGCCGCCATGGAGGTGTTCGAGAAGGACTGCCTGATCGTGCTGGGCACGGCCATCAGCGCCAAGGGCGAGCCCCGCGCCGGCAAGCCATGCCTGCACTGGTCCATGACGCCGGAGACGGGTCAGGGCACCGCCGCAAGCGGCACGACCCATGGAGGCGAGATCCGGCGCGTGCCACTGGATCCGGATTGCACGGCGCGGGTGGAGGTTCGGCCCGAACGCGGCATCGATGTCGGCGCGGGGCCGGGCAAGGCCGTGGTGCGCACCGTGCGGGGCGGACCGGTCGGGCTCCTGATCGACTG
>RFOC01000300.1 GCA_009926815.1 Planctomycetota bacterium | reverse complement strand
TGGTCCAGGTGATCGACGCGTTGTTCACGTTGCCCGCGTCGCTGGCGATGGGCGTGGTGTCGCCGCAGTTGGCGAAGAGCTCGAAATCCACGTCACCGTTCGCGTGCGTGTAGGTGGCGGACACGGACAGCGTGGAGCCGGCGGCCACATCCACCGCATACCAGTCCTCGTTGAGCCGCTTCAGCACGAGCCCGCTGAGCGAGCCAGCGGCGACCACCCGGGCCGCTGCGCATGAATTGTTCGGCTCCTGCGCGTCGTCGCTGCCCGCGGCCAGGAAGGTTCCAAATCCACCGGTGTTCACCGCCACGTCCCAGCGACCGTAGCCATCCTGTCCGGCCAGGTTCGTGCAGGCACTGTCACCGCAGGTGAGCACGCCGTACAGGAGCTGTGTGCTCTCCACGTACAGGCCCGAACCGCTGCTGCCGCCCTCGGTGATGCCCAGCGTCCAGCTCACGGTGGACCAGTTGGTCCCCGTGCCGCAGAAGTTGTTCGTGGCGGCCTTGGTGCAGAAGCTGATGTCCTGCTTGTTGCCGGAGGGGTTGTGGATGCCCACACTGCTGGTGCCATTGGCGGGATTGGTGTTCTGCCAGCCCACCCACGCCACGCCGGCAGGAAGCGCTCCACGCAGCATGAGCAGCGTGCAGTCGCTGGTGGCGTGGGTGGCCACAAGATCCGCGCCGGACACGGCAGTGCCTGCGGTGGTGGCGCCACCACAGGTGCCGGCCCGGTAGAAGAAGAGGCAGCTGAGGCTGTTCGCCTCGCTGGAGGTGCTGATGCAGTGGTTGGCCGTGGCGAAGTAAGGCGTCTCGTCGGCCGCGGTGGTCGCCACCAGCTCGCCGGTGCAGAGGTAGCTGGCGCCGCCACTGGTGAAGCTCATGCGAGCCGTGGCGTTGGACACGTTGCTCCACGCCGGATAGCACGCCGGGTCGTTGTGGCACGCCGCGGCCAGCCGGGGCACCGGCAGGAAGTCGAACACATCGACGTAACCGTGGGCGTATTCGACCGACTCGAAGGGCAGGACCTCGGGCAACTCGCTCCCCGGCACGAACCACTCGATTCGCGCGGTGTCGCCGGGTCCGAAGCGACCCCATGCATCGCCGTTGCCGAAGTCGCCAAGTCCCTCCAGCGGACCGGCCGTGGCCTGCGACCATCCGGGCACGCTGAGGAAGAGCCGATGGCCATCACCCAGATCCAGGCCCGTCAGGTGGAGGCGAGTGTTGACCGCTCCCGCACCCTGCACATCCACGCGCCACACGTGTCCGCCGGGAACGGGCACCCACTGGCCATCGTGCACGTTCACCTGCACGGGACGCTGGACGCTGAATCGCATGGGCTGACCCTTCTCGGCCAGTTCATCCTGGGCTGCCAGCGCGACCTCGTCGATGGGCGGAAGCCACAGGACCGGTGCGGGCACGAAGTCCACACCCGCGGCCTGCGCGGGCGTGAGCACCTCGTCGCTGGCGGGGGACTCGCTGGTCAGTGGGCCATGCCCCTGGGCCTGCATGCGGCTGACGCCCGAGGACGCGTGGGCCATCGGAAGGGTGAGCAGCACGGCCGTGAGACTGGAGAGGGTGCGAATCATGGGTCTTGTCTCGGTTCCTTGAAGCGTGGGTGGGATCGACGTGCTGAAAGAAAGCGGACGCCCGTTCGGGCGTCCGCCTGAAATGCGGTTTCAGTGATGGTCGTGGCTCATGGGCAATTGCCGAAGCCAAGCAGCATGACGGCGATGTCGCCGGCATCCACGATGCCGTTGGCATCGAGGTCGCCGGAGCAGTTGGTCCGGGCCGAGCAGTCGCCGAAGCCCAGAAGGATCACGCCGATGTCGCCCGCGTCCACCAGGCCGTTGGCATCCAGGTCCGAGGGGCAGGGCGGCGGAGCGGCCGTGCATCCGAGCGTGAGCGTGCCGGTGCCGCCCGTGTTGGACGGACTGCCCAGCCGGATGTAGTAGACGTCACCCTCGACCACTGGCCAGGTGACCGTGCTGGTGCTGCTTGCGCAACCGGTTCCGTTGTCGTTGCAGGCCACCACCGCGGTGGTGG
>RFOC01000299.1 GCA_009926815.1 Planctomycetota bacterium | reverse complement strand
CGCTTTCCCGCACCACCGCCTTGAACAGCTCTTCCTTGTTGGCGAAGTACAGGTACAGGGTGCCCTTGGAGACACCGGCGCGCGCCGCCACGTCGTCCAGCCGGGTGCCGGCGTAGCCGCGCTCGACGAACAGATCGAGCCCGGCGGCCAGCAGTTGCGCCGGCCGGTCCTGCTTGCGGCGCGCCCAGCGCGGCGCCGCGAGCCGATCGCGAGGCCTCCGGCGCAGGCACCTGCGCGTCGAGCAGACGGGCCGCCCAGAGGATCCAGGCGCCCTCGGGCGTGCCCGACTCCGGCAGCGCCACCAGCTCCCGGGCCAGCGCCGGTCCGTCACCGTCGCCGGTGGGCAGCACCAGGCGCGGCAATCCGGTGGCCTCGTCCACCCAGGCCCGTCCCGGGGTCAGGGCCGGTGTCAGCGCCGGCGCCTGGCGGTCACTTCGCTCGCCCACCACCACCGACTGGATGCCCAGCGCGAACGCGCGGTCCATCTGGCCCTGCGCCCACGCCACCCGCGCGTGGGCATCGAGCCACGAGGCCAGTTCCACCTGATCGGCGGCCGGACGCGGCGCGGTCGCCAGGGCCTGGGCCGCGCCACGGGCATCGCCGCGGTCCAGACATCGCCACGCCTGGTCCAGTTCCGTGGACACCATCGCCATCGCCATCGCCAGCCACCAGCCGATCGCCCTCATGGCATGCCCCCGCCCGGAATGAATCGGAACTTGCCGCCCGTGGCCGCGGCGATGCCCTCCAGCTGGCGAATGGCCGCGGGATCACCCAGCGCCACGCAGTGCACCGGAATGGAGCGACCGTTCATGCGCACGCGCTGGATGATCCACTCGGGCTCGTCGCCACCGATCTCGCCGTCGGTCATGAAGAAGATCGCATCCGGCGCGGCGCCATCCTGGAGCAGCGCCTCGAAGGCGACGCGAGGCGTGGTGCCCCCGCCCGCGGCCACGGCTCCGAGCCACGCGCGGAACTGGGCCAGATCCGCCTCGCGCGCCTTGCGATAGCCGCGCTCGGGAAAGCTGGCCACGCGCGTGTCGAAGAGGCAGACGCGGAACAGCGCGTAGTCCGGCAGTCCGTCCGTGCTGCGGACCAGCTCGTCCACGGCTCGACGCATGCGACCGTCATGGTTCATGCTGGCGCTCTTGTCCACCACGAACGCGAAGCGAAGCCCCTTCGCCCGCACGCCGAAGAAGCTGGTGCCCGCCGCGGGCGCGGCCGCGCCGGAGGCCACGCTTCCCACGGCCGTCAGGGCCGCCGGCGCGATCTCGCCGCCCCCGGCCGCCAGGGGTTCGGCGGTCGCCGACTCGACCATGCGCTGCCACGCCGGGTCCGCCGCGACCGTGGGCTCGGCGGGCATGGGGATGGGGCGAACCGCCTGCTGCGTGGCCGGAGGGGAGGTCGCCTCGGGCTGGGCCTCCGGTGCCTCCACCGTGCCGATCTCGCCGAGCACGGCGGGCTCCGCCGCGGGTCCCTCCTGACGGACCTGCATGGAGAGCCACAGCGCCAGGGCCAGATGCAGCGGAATGGAGACCGAGAAGGCGGCCATGGCCACCGACCAGCCACTCCGGCCTCGATCGGGCCGTCGACCGGGGACGGGACTGGGTGGGGGCAAGGGCACGATGGGCGCCGGAGCCTCTCCCGAGGCCGCGACAGGCCGGATTCTAGGTGACCCCAGCCCCCGCCTTGACCAATCGCTCGCGGCACCGTTGAATCGGCCCCCAAGGAGACACCCCGTGGCCAAGCCCTACAAGCGCGTCGTGCTGAAGGTGAGTGGAGAGAGCTTTGCGCAGGAGGGCCATCTGGGCATCTCCCCCGAGGAACTGGGCGTCATCGCGGGCGAGATCGCCCAGGCCCGGCGACTCTGCCCCGACCTGCAGCTGGCCGTGGTGGTGGGCGGCGGCAACATCGTGCGCGGAGCCAGACTGGCCGAGACGGGCCGCATCGCCCAGAGCACGGCCGACTACATGGGCATGCTGGGCACCGTGATCAATGGACTCGCCCTTCGGGAGGCCCTCGAGGGCGTGGGCGTGCCCAGCC
>RFOC01000298.1 GCA_009926815.1 Planctomycetota bacterium | reverse complement strand
GTGCCCTGCTTGAACGAGAGCCCTTCCGGGGCCTCATCCGCCAGCCGGCGGCCGATCTCGTAGCCATGGATCGGCTCCTCGCTGCTGGCCACCAGCGCCAGCACCACCAGCCACGCCGTGCCGTTGCTGAGGTCCTTCAGGATGCGATCTTCGAGCTGGGATGCCATGTTCGTATGGTACTGTAACTCGTACTGTACTGCACGTCAAGGGGCAGGCCCCGCGGTCCTCATGGGCGTTCGCCCTACCATCGCCGCCTGCATGAAACGCGCTCGAGCCCTGGGTTCCCGACGGACAGCCAGCATCTTCGGTCCCCTGCAGTGGCGGGCGGTGCGACACCCCACCCGGCTCGAAATGGTGCTGGCCCTCGAGGCCATGGCCCCGTGCTCGCTGGCGGACCTCTCGGCGACCATGGGGCGCCCGGCAGCGGGCCTCTATCGGCACATGGGCCAGTTGGTGAAGGCCGGATTCGCCCGGACCGCGGGCCGCCGCGCCGCAGGCCGTCGATGGACAACGCTGTACGCGTGTGGACCGTACCTGCAGATCGGGATCCGGCACTTCGACGCCCCCAGTGGACGGGGACTCCGCGAACACGGCCGTCTCGTCTGCGGCCTGGCGAAGGCTGCAGCGAGGGACTACCTGAGGGCCACCGTCGCGCAGCAGGGTCGGCCAGCCGGAAGCGCCGAACTGGTCCTGACCTCCATGGTGGAGCGAACGAGGTTCGATGATCGTCAACTTCGGCGCCTGAAGTCGCTTTCGCGGCAGATGTACCGCCTGATCCAGGAAGGCCGGCGGCAGGGTCGAGGCCAGCGGTATCAGGTGACACTCATGGCCTCGCCCCGGGGTCCAATCGGTGACGCCTCCTGAGGCTTGACCAAGCGCGCGAACGGCGCGAGCCGCGATCGACGTTCTCACTTTCGCTCATTTGCGAACACAGAAATTTGGATCGAATCCTCCACGGCTCCGGAATTTCGATCTACATTGCCGAAACACCGGTCGGGGCGGTCCACCCCCGAGCAAGCCATGACCCAGCCAGCCGAACGGAAGCCCAAACTGTGGGGACCCCGCCAATGGGCCGCCATGCGGAGCCCAGTGCGGTATGAACTGCTGCTGCTGATGGAGCAACTGGCCCCCTGCGCCGTGTCCCGACTGGCCGAGGCCAGCGGTCGCGGGGCGGCGGGCCTGTATCGGCACCTGGAAGTCATGGCCAATGCGGGCATCCTGCTGCGGGCCGGCCAGCAGCGCACCGGCAAGCGATGGGAACGCGTGTACGACATCAACCGCGAGAGCGGCGTGCCCATGTGCGATCCCTTCACCGGAAGCGGCGTGCGCGATGACGTGCGACTGTGCGCCGCCATGAGTCGCGCGGCCATCCGCGACTACGGGCGCGCACTCCAGGCTCGCAAGGGCATCGCCAACCTGGAGCAGCCCAGCTTCATCTCGTCGCTCTTCGAGATCACCAGCCTGGATGACCGGAGCGCCGCCGAGATGCGGCGCCTCATCGATCGCATGATGGAGATCGTGGTGAAGGGACGCAAGGAAGGCGGCGGGCGCCGCTACCGCATCAGCGTGCTGGCATCGCCGATCGTGTGAAGTCAGGTCCGCAGGCGGGCTTGACTCGCGATCCACTTCCAGCCGTGGAAGAGGGAGACGAGAGCCATGGCCGCCACGAGAGATCCAGCCGTCCGAAGGAGCCCCGTCGAACGCGGCGCGGGCAAGGGACTGACGGATCGAGAGATCTCGATCTCCGGGGGTCGTCGCAGCAGGGCCTCCGCCTGCGCCAATCCGAGGATCTCGGCCGCACGCCACGAGACGGACACCGTTTCGTCGACGCGGGCCGCAGCCACGCGCTCGCGACACACCGCGACGAAGTCCTGCATCTGCGCAATCCAACGCTCACGGGACGACCGTGCCCAACCACCTGAGATCTCCTGGAGAACCTCAAAGAGCTCAGGAGGTTCCGAATCGGATGGTCCGGTGACGCTCACCACGACGTTGTTCCGGAGCGCCTCCGCCTTGGAGTCGGAGCCCATCTTGAGGTAGTCGATC
>RFOC01000297.1 GCA_009926815.1 Planctomycetota bacterium | reverse complement strand
CTCTCCGGCAGGTAGATGCCGCTGTCGGTCTTGGTGGCGGCCTCGTCGCGCTTGACGAGGATCTTGTCTCCGAGGGGGCGAACCTTCATGTGCATTCTCCTTGTTGCAAGAGTGTGGATGTGACGGAAGATGAATCAGCGAGCCGGGCCGCCAGGCCAGGCCCCTGCGTAGTGCCTCTGCAGGATCCGCCGCAGCGTCTCCAGCAGGGCCTCGACGGGAAAGGGTCGGTCAAGCACGGCGAAGGCGCCCTCGGCCAGCATGGCGTGCAGGCCACGGACGGCTTCGCGGTTGGAGGGTTGGGGAGGCCGCACCACCACCGTGGGCGGTGGTGAATCCATGCGACGAAGCAGTTGCAGGATGCGGGCGCCCACCGCGTCCGAACCCAGGACGCCATCGCTCATGGGCACGCTCACGTCCACCACCGCGACATGGATCCGCTCGCGCCGAACCAGCGACTCGGCCTGCAGCCCCGTCCGGGCCTCGAGACACTGCACCCCCATGGGCCTGAGCAGTGGAGGAAGCTGCCGCTCAAGTTCATCATCCCGCCAGCCGCCGTAACTCAGCAGCAGGTTGAGCCGGGGCTGCGACGCGGCTCCGCGGGAATCCGCGAAGTCGTGGGCGGCAGGATGAAGGCGGCGAGCAAGCATGTTCCTGCCCCGACACAGCAAGAGACGTACCAAACTCCGAAAGACGTCTTATAACCATTCATGCCCGGACACGTTGGCTGATAGTGGTCGATCTGCTTCGATATTGTCCATATCTGTGATGATTTGCATTCAAACAGGTCACTTTGTTGATTGTGGATGATGATTCCATGATCAGTTTCTGAAGTCCTGATGATCAACACTCCCTCCGCCCGAGCGATTCAACCATGAAGAGGAACGTCGGCTCTGCCAATTCGACCGAGGTTGCCGGAGCGCGGGGTTGGGACCAACATGCCCCCTCCTCATCAGGAGGTCCTCCATGCCCCCCACCCTCTCCATCGATCCCATCGTCCGAAACCCCGCCGCACACGATGGCAAGGCGGCCCGCGTTCAGGGATGGGTTCGCACCCGTCGCGATTCCAAGGCAGGCGTGAGCTTCGTGAATCTCTCCGACGGCAGTTGTCAGGCCACCTTGCAACTGGTCGTGCCCAGCACGCTTTCCAACTATGCCGAGGTGCAACGACTGACGGCCGGCTGCTCGGTGGAGGCCGAGGGCACCCTTGTCCAGGGGCAAGGCAAGACGCAGTCGCTGGAACTGCAGGTGACCTCGCTCCGGGTGCACGGCTTCGTGGACGATCCGGACACCTACCCGATCCAGCCCAAGGCCCACAGCTACGAGTACCTGCGCGAAGTCGCGCACCTGCGGCCCCGCACGAACACCTTCGGCGCGGTCGGACGCATCCGTCACTGCATGGCCATGGCGGTGCACCGCTTCTTCCACGAGCGAGGCTTCATGTGGGTGCACACGCCCATCGTGACCGCCAGCGACTGCGAGGGCGCGGGACAGATGTTCCGGGTGAGCACGCTGGACGCCCTTCATCCGCCACGCACCCCCGAGGGCCAGGTGGACTGGGACAAGGACTTCTTCGGCAAGCAGTCGCACCTCACCGTGAGCGGTCAGCTGAACGTGGAATGCTGGTGCATGGCGCTCTCGAAGGTCTACACCTTCGGCCCAACCTTCCGCGCCGAGAACAGCAACACCAGCCGCCACCTGGCGGAGTTCTGGATGATCGAGCCCGAGATCGCCTTCGCCGACCTGGCCGCGGACGCCGACCTGGCCGAGGGACTGCTCAAGGCCATGTTCACCACGCTGCTCTCTGAGCGGGCCGACGACATGGCCTTCCTGGCGGAGCGCGTAGACAAGACGTGCGTGGAGCGGCTGGAGACGTTCGTGAAGGCCAGCTTCGAGCGGATGGACTACACCGAGGCCATCCGCCGGCTGGAGGCCGTGGCCGCCAAGGGACGCAAGTTCGACTATCCGGTGAGCTGGGGCATGGACATGCAGAGCGAGCACGAGCGCTGCCTGACCGAGGAGATCGTGGGCCGACCCGTGGTGGTGATGAACTACCCGAAGGACATCAAGGC
>RFOC01000296.1 GCA_009926815.1 Planctomycetota bacterium | reverse complement strand
GACTTGCCCTTGCGGCTGCGGGAAGCCTCAAGGGCCGTGGCGCCCGCTGCCGAGAGCTGCACGAAGGCGCGGTCCACGCGACCCACGCCCTTCTTCACGGCCGCGGGAAGCACGCCCGCGATGGACAGGCCCAGCGGGCAGGCGTAGTACCCGCTGATCCAGCGGGCCAGTTCCATGACCTGCTCCGGAAGTTCCGCGGGCTCCGCGGCGATCACGGGCTTCAGTCGGCTGTCGGGCATGCCGCCCGTCCGTTCATCCGGCAGCGTGCGGACCACCCATCCGTGGCTGCGGGCATCGCCGCGACCGAGTGGCACCACCACGCGCTGGCCCGGACGGAGCGGCGCGAGCGGCGCGGCCACACCGTAGGTCAGGCCATCCGGGTAGGCGTCCATGCCGCGCTCCACCGCCACGAGCACGCGCTGCACGAAGGGCGCGTGCGAGCCTGCGGGGCGGACACCCGCGTGGGCACCTCGTGCGTTCGACTTGCGGGCGCCTGCCGCGCCCAGCGCCTCCAGCGGATCGTTGCCGAAGAGGCCGTCCACGCTACACCGCCACGGCGGCGGCCTTGCGGGCGTCGGCGGACTGGTGCCGCTCCATCACCTCGGCCGTCAGTGGCGCACGCGTCTCCATGAGGGAGATGAAGCAGTCGAACAGGTAGCTGCTGTCGTGCGGCCCCGGACTGGCCTCGGGGTGGTACTGCACGCAGAAGATCGGCTTGCCGGTGTGGCGGAAGCCCGCCAGCGTGCCGTCGTTCAGGTGCACGTGCGTGGGCTCGCCGCCCGCGGCACGCAGCGTCTTCTCGTCCACGCAGAAGCCGTGGTTCTGGCTGGTGATCTCGATGCGACCGGTGAGCAGGTTTCGCACGGGCTGGTTGGAGCCGCGGTGGCCGAACTTCAGCTTCCAGGTGGTGGCGCCCAGGGCCAGGGCCAGCAGCTGGTGACCGAGGCAGATGCCGAACGTGGGGATCTCCCCGGCGATCTGTCGCAGCGTGGCCACCGTGGCCTGCACGGCGGCAGGATCGCCCGGGCCATTGCTGATGAAGAGACCATCGGGCTTCAGGGCACGGATGTCCGCGGCCGTGGTGTCGTGTGGCAGGGTGATGATCTCGCAGCCTCGGTCCACCAGGTTGCGATAGATGTTCCGCTTGGCGCCGCAATCGAGGGAGACGACCTTGAAGCGTCGGCCCGTGCGGCGTGCGGGTTCGGGGCTCCAGGTGCCCAGATCCTCGGCGAAGGCGCCGCGCGCCGTGGGACTGACGCATGCGGCCAGGTTCTGCCCGGCCATGCTCGGCAGGGCCTTCGCGGCGTTCACCAGTTCGGCATCGCTGCGGGAGTCGTTCACCGCCACGAGGCCGCGCAGCGCGCCCTGCGTGCGAAGCTTGCGCACCAGTGCGCGGGTGTCGATGCCCTCGATGCCCGGGATGCCGTGCCTGGAAAGCCACGAGGCGAGGTCCATCTCGGATCGATGGTTCGAGGTGATTCGGGAGCGTTCGCGGATGACGAACGCCTTCACCTGCGGCTTGCCGCTCTCCACGTCCTCGGCGGCGATGCCGTAGTTGCCGATCTGCGTGGCCGTCATGGTCAGGATCTGGCCGGCGTAGCTCGGGTCGGTCAGGGCCTCCTGATAGCCGCACATGGCGGTGTTGAAGACCACCTCGCCGCCGACCGAATCCACCGCTCCAAACGCCCGGCCGTGGAAGACCGTGCCGTCCTCGAGGGCCAGACGGGCCGTGCCATCTTTCTGGGTCTCCATGATTTTTCGAGTGTAGCGGTGGTGCACGGCGGTCCCTGAAGCGGGCCAGCATGCTCCCGGCGGATCCTGCTGTTTGGGCACAAGGACTGATCAGGCGGGGAATTGGAGCGGTCGGCCCGATCCCCTGACGGGTTGCGGGGGTGGATCGGGAAGCCTCGCCGGACCCCGGACTTGCGTTGCCAGCCTCGCGGGGGGGAGGTACCTTTCCGGACCAATGCCCGGAACCCCCGCTTGAGGCGGGGCGAAGGGTGGCAAGCCCCTCACGAAACGTCGGTCCGAAACTTCCGTCTCTGACCCCAACCGACCACCTCATCACTCGGAGTCTCAAGA
>RFOC01000295.1 GCA_009926815.1 Planctomycetota bacterium | reverse complement strand
GGCCTGAGGGCGCTGGTGGAGTGGTACCGCGACCTGGGCATGGGCCGCTCGCTCGGCACTGGCCTCGAGGGGCTCGAGGCCTCGGGTCGATCCGGTGGCGAGAGCGTGGGGCTGCTGCCCGGCCAGGAGGACATCTCCCGGCTGGAGTCGCGGCGCGATGCCTTCACGCCGATCATCCTTGGCATCGGACAGGGGCCGCTGGCGTGGACCCCGCTGCAGGCCGCCAACGCGTACGCCACGCTGGCCCGGGGCGGTGACCTTCGCGACGCCCGGATCGTTCGGGACGACGAGGCGCTGCCGCCAGGTCGGCGCACGGGATCCTTGCGCATCCCCGATGAAGCTCGCCGCCGTGCGATGGAAGGTCTGCGCATGGCGGTCGAGAGCCGGGCGGGCACGGCGCACCACCTCAAGTACGGCGACGGCACCGCCGAGGCCATCTTCGACGTTCCGGGTGTGCAGGTGCGCGGCAAGAGCGGCACGGCGCAGGCGCCGCCGCTCAATCTGGACCAGGATGGCGACGGAAAGGCGGAGCGGTCGATCCGCGGGCTGGATCACTCGTGGTTCGTGGGACTGGTGTCCGACCGCGGTGACGCCACGCCTCGCTATGCGGTGGCCGTGCTGGTGGAGTACGGTGGCAGCGGCGGCAAGACCGCAGGTCCCGTGGCTGAACAGGTGATCCATGCCCTGGTGGACGAGGGGTACCTCGGTGAGTCGGCTGATCAGCCACGCAAGGCGCGGCGTGCCCCCCGGGAGCGGGTGCCCGCCGGTGACGAGCCGGGGCCGCCCGATCGGGAGGAGCCCGAGGCGTGACGTCGGCATCGACCCAGAGCCTGACGGCGGTGGGCCCCGGTGTGGCCCTGACCGGTCGATCGGCCGGCGGTTTCGCATGGGCGCATGCCGGGTGGATCCCCGCACTGGCGGCCGCGGCGCTGAGCCTGTGGGGCGTGGCGTCGATCGCGACCACCGACCCGGCCATGGCGCGGAAGCAGGCGGTGTTCGCGGTGTTCGGCGTCATCGCCGGCGCCGCCACCTGCGTGCCAAGGGTCAAGGCCATCCGCGCCGCAGCGTGGCCGCTCTGGTGGATCAGCCTGGGCATGCTGGTGTTCGTGCTCATCCCGGGCCTGCCGGAGTGGCTGGTGCGGCCCAAGAACGGCGCCCGGCGATGGATCAGCCTGGGGCTCTTCGAGTTCCAGCCGAGCGAGCTGGCGAAGGTGGCCACGGTGATGACGCTGGCCATCTGGCTGCGCTCCGGCGAGCGCCTGCGCACGCTCGCGGGATTCGCCACGCCGTTCCTGCTGGCGGCGCCGCCCATGCTGCTCATCCTGATCGAGCCGGACCTGGGCACGGCCATGATGATCGCGCCGGCGGTGCTGGCCATGGTGGTCACGGCGGGCGCCCGCAAGCGGCACGTGCTGTCGCTGGTGCTGGGAACGCTGCTGCTGGCGCCGGTCAGCTACCCGTTCCTCCGGCCGCATCAGCGCGATCGCGTGGATGCCCTGATGGCCCAGTGGATGGGCGACGATCGCTACGTGCGTGACATCGGCTTCCAGGCCGACCGCGCCATGACGCTGGCCGGAGCCGGCGGCTTCGCGGGCGTGGGGCGCGACCAGGCGCAGGCGCTCGTGCACCACAACCGCCTGCCGGAGGACCACAACGACATGATCTTCGCCGTCATCTGCTGCCGATGGGGTTTCCTGGGCGGACTGGTCACCTGGGGCCTCGGCCTGGCCTATGCCGGGGGCTGCCTGCTGGTGGCGCTCCTGGCCCGCGAGCCGTTCACGCGACTGGTGGCCACGGGGCTGGCGGGCATCTTCGCCGCGCAGCTCTTCATCAACACCGGCATGACCCTGGGCGTCATGCCCATCACCGGCGTCACGCTGCCGTTCATCAGCTACGGCGGCAGCAGCCTGGTGGCCATGTGGATCAGCACCGGACTGCTCTTCAACCTGGCCATGCGAAGACCCCGCGGGTCGGAGCGCCTGGAGGTGGTCGCGTGAGCCGCGCCGGAGACCCACCGCCGGAATTCGCGCAGCTGCTGGCCGCGCAGCACATCGAGCTGGATGCCGGTGACCAGGAGCGTCTGGCGGTGCACCTG
>RFOC01000294.1 GCA_009926815.1 Planctomycetota bacterium | reverse complement strand
GGCGGCGTTCGAGACCGGGTTCGATGGTGGACCCGTGCCCTCGATGTCCGAAGTGACGCGACTTTCGCGCGTCCCCAAGCCACTGGACCTGCCGGATCGCTGGGAGGGACTCGTGGGCTTCCAGGGCATCGTGTGGGGCGGCACCACGGGTCCCCAGGGGGTGCCCGCGGACCGCCTGCAGGCGCTGCGAACGTGGATCGAACGGGGCGGGCACCTGGTGGTGGTGGTGCCCGAGGGCAGCGATGCCTGGGGACTTCGCGGTTCACGCCATGGCCTTTCCGACCTTCTTCCCTCCACCGCCAGCCGCGTGGTCGAGGGTGTCCGGGTGCGTGACCTGCTGCCGATTCTCTCCAAGAGCACCAACCTTCGTCGCGATGACGCGCGCGTGTCCATGACCGTGTTCGATCCCGCCACGATCGATCGCGACTGGAAGCCGCTCATCCGCGTGCCCGACGGCGGCGACAAGGTGATGGCGAGCATCCGTGGCCAGGCGATCGCGGTGCAGCGGACGCTGGGCGCCGGTCGCATGACGCTGATCGGCCTTGATGTCGACGCCCTGCACCGCCAGGCGCTCACCGGCGAGGGAATTCCGGAGGCGGATTCGTTCTGGAACCGGATCCTCGGGCGTCGGACGGATGCACCCTCGGATTCGGAGTACCGCCGCTGGAGCGAGGCGGATCCCTCGCAGCTGGCGAAGGGGCCCGAGTCGAGCTACGAGGTGGGAAGCGGCAGCACGATCCGTGCGTTCCTCTCGGAGGGCCAGGGCCGTGCCGGCAGGCTGCTGGTGGTGCTGGCGTTCTGCGCCGTCTACTTCACCCTGGCGGTTCCCCTGCCCTGGCTTCTGCTGCGCCGACGAGGGGGACTGAAGTGGACCTGGCCGACCTTCGCGGGCGTGGCGATGCTGGCGTCGCTGGCCGCCTCCTTCCTGGTGACGCTGGGCGGAGGCGTGACGATCCCGGTCCATCACCTGACGGTGCTGGACGCGGTCGAGACCGGCGAGGCGCAGCCCACGGTCGGCGGCGTGAGCTGGATGGTGGCCCGGCTCGACGGCTTCGGCACCGTCACCGCGCGGCTGGGTGAGGCGGGCGGGTCGGACGTTCTCGCCGACTGGGCCCCGCCGGGCGAACCGGCGCAGGGCTTCCCCGACACCGCCCGCGGCGAGCGGAACGTGGACGAGCCTGGTTCGCTCCGACTGCCCGCCCGCAGCACGAGCACGGACCTGCAGAGCTGGTGGCGTGGCACGCCGCCGGCAGGCTGGGGCCGCGTGGTGCAACAGGATCCTGATCGCCCGGTGCGGACCATCACGCAAACCGGCAAGTCGCCTCGCATGGGCCTGGAGGGACGGATCTCCCACACGCTGCCCGGGCCGCTGCGGCAGGTCACGCTGATCCATGTCGGACCCTTCCTCTGGACGAGCCGAAGCTGGCGCGATCGCAACCTGGGCGAGATCGTGCCCTCGGGTCTTCCGCCTCGCCCTGCCTTCATGTGCACCCTGCCCGAATGGGATGGCAAGCCGCTGGACGTGGGAGAGGCGCTCTACGGCGTGCTGGATCCCGCGTCCACCAGGCCCTCGGTGCAGCCGGGATCCCAGGACGGCGGAAGCCTGCCGAGGGAACTGGCGGCGAAGCATCTGGACCCGCTGCTGAGCCGAGCCTCGCAACTGATGCTGGGCGCCGTGCCCACCGATGTCTCGAGCGGAGGACGCGAGCGCAACCTGGACATGCTCTCGCTCTTCCAGATGCTGCCGCCGCCCATCTACCGTCGCGTCGCCACGCAAGGCGTGTCGCCCGTGCGCTTCCAGCGATCGCTGGGACGCGAACTGGATCTCTCGGCCTGGTTCACCCGCCCCTGCCTGATCGTGACCGGTTTCCTGGATGCCCAACCCCTGCCCGTGCCCCTGACCCTGGACGGGGATCCGGTCCCCAGCACGGGGACCGTGATGGTGCGGTGGGTGCTGCCGTTGCCGGCCGAGGAGGCCGGGACCGTGGCCCCGCTCGCGGGCCGTGCCGTACCCTGAGACCACCGCCATGGCGATGATCGAGACGGTCAACCTGACGAAGAAGTACGGCGAGCTGACGGCGCTGGACAACCTGAACCTCACCAT
>RFOC01000293.1 GCA_009926815.1 Planctomycetota bacterium | reverse complement strand
GGCTCCAACTCGGGAACAAGTTCTGCCGCCGCATCGAACACTGGCGCCTCAGGTGGAGCAGGCACCACCGGCAGCGCCGCCGGAAGCGGCTCATCCAGGCATGGATCGGGCCTGGGAGGTGGAGGCAGCGGCTCCGGCCCGGACCGCGGCGATCGAAGTGGACTGACGGAACTCCAGGTGCCTCCGGCGACCGGCACCACAGCCGCGAAGCGACGAGCCACATCGAGCCGCGGTTCAGGCGTGGCCTCATCCGGAGCATTCACCGGCGAGGGCGGCGGCACGGGATCAAGCAAGAGCGAGTCCGAGCCGGGTGCCTCGCGCACCGCAGGCTCCGTGGGTCCAAGTCGTTCCAGTGCCGGACCGCAGGAACCCGAGGGCATGGACGACCAGGCGAAGGCCGGCACTTCAAGCGCTGGACGCCGCAGCGGAGCGCTGGGAGAGACCTCTCGAAGTTCGGGCACCTCGCCCTCCTCGCCCCAGGCCCCCACCGCTTCCGAACCCGCCAACTCGGGTGGCGCTTCCGCCACGCGAACCAGCGAGCCGGCGGCAGGCACGCGATCGCCCTCGCCGCAACCGCTCGACATTCCCGAGCCTGCGGCACCGCACCTGGAGCCCATGGATGCCGAGACGGCCGAGACGGTGACCACCTCGCCGCTGGCGCCGCTGCTGGGCTACTGGCAGCAACTGGATGACGGTCGACGCGACGCCGACTTCGCCCCGGGCGGCCACGATCTGGGCCTGGTCGCCATCCGTCCCACGCAGCGATCGCTCCAGGTGTACCGAGCCTGGGGGCAGCCCCCGCAGCTGGTCGTGGCGGCTGAACTGCGAGCCACGTTCACGCCCGATGGCGGAGTGCGCCTGGAGGAGACACCTTCGCGACCCTCGCGATTCTTCACCTCGGCCCTGCCGCTGCCGGGCATGCCCGGCCGCTCGGCCACCCCGGCGGCACGGCCGCTGCCCTGCGAGGGCCGATGGTCGATCGAGCAGGACGGCCTGCTGCGACTGGATGGCTCGCTGTACCGGCGCGTGGATCGCGAGACCTTCGATCGCGCCACCTCCGCACGCGCCGCCTCGCCGGTGGTCGCGCCGGCGCCTGGCGCCCCCGGCGCCGGACCGGCGCGCGCCGCGGAGCCCGCGGGTGGCGTGGACTTCTTCGGTGCGCGGGTCCGCGGCGGCTTCGTCTGCTTCATCTGCGACATCAGCGGCTCCATGTCCGGCGACAAGATGGAGGCGCTGCGGCGGGAGATCATCCGCACCGTGCGCGCCTTGCCGGCGGGCACGAACTGGCAGGTGGTGTTCTTCGACGACTCGGCCCACGTCCTCCGGAAGGGCTGGGTGCAGGCGGGCACGGCGGATTCCGAGACGCTGCTGGGCAAGGTGGATGGCGTGGGCACGGGCGGCGGCACCGACCCCCGGTCGGCGCTGACCTTCGCCTTCACGCAGCTGGATCCCGTTCCGCACGAGCTCTTCCTGCTCACCGACGGCAACTTCGATCCCGATGCGCGTCGCCTGCTGCTTCAGCTCAATGGCGGCGCCGACCGAACCCGCATCCACACGCTGGGCATGGGAAGCGACGCCGAGGTGGGCGCGCTGCAGGCGATCGCGCAGGATCATGGGGGCACCTTCACGCACATCGCCGCCCAATCCGCCCCGCTGCTGCCCGGTCCACGCCCTCCCGGCCGCTCGCCCTGACGTCACTGGGCCGTGGCCACGCCGTCGCGGATCTCGTCGCGATAGGTGCCATCCTCCAGGCGGATGGGCGACACGTCGTAGGCGAAGCCCGCCCCCGCGATGACCTCGCGCAACTGCTGGAACGCGGCGTGCGAATCCGGCGCCACCTTCAGGCTCACCACGTGGCGGTCACCCTGCAGCCGGGCGAGCAGGTCCAGCAGCGAACGGCGCCACGCGCCATCGTCCTCCCGCACGGCCAATCCCCCGTCGGCCCGCAAGGGCACGCTCCGCACCAGCCACTGGCCGCCCCCGCGGAAGCACTCCCGGATGTCGCAGACCGGCCCTGCCGCGAGGTCGACCGCATCCGGATTCCACTCGCTCCACGCGCGGCAGGGCTCATCCAGTCGGTCGACCCACGGATTGATCCAGTACGC
>RFOC01000292.1 GCA_009926815.1 Planctomycetota bacterium | reverse complement strand
TCCAGATCCGCGCCCAGGCAGCCGCCGGTGGCGCCGAACTCCACCAGCACCAGGCTGATGTCGGATGCGCTGACCTCGGCATCCCCATCAAGATCCTGGGTGCATTGGCAGGCGTCGGGCACGGCATCGCAGTTCAGGTCCTCGGCACCCGAGGCGATCGCGAGAGCATCGGCCACGCCGTCGGCGTTGCAATCGTTCGAGAGCGAGACCGCGTAGACCGCGCCTCCATGGAGCGGATCGCTGCCCTGGCCCGGTGATCCCACCGCCAGGGTCTCGGACGACATGGCAATCGCCGCTCCGAAGAGCGAGAGATCCTCGGGCGATGCGGGAATGGCCAGCACCAGCTCCCGGGCGGGATCCTCTCCCGCGGACCACAGGCTCACGGAGCCATGCGTGACGCCCTCGACAACGTGTCGGCTGGCTCCCATGGCCAGACGATCACCTGCCCCGCCCAGCGTCCATGCCCAGTCCGGGGTCACGGCAGCCTCGGTGGCGCGCGAGATGCGCTGGTGCACCCACGAGCCGCCCTGAAACTCGAAAGCATGCACGCATCCGCCGCCCGGCGCCCGGGGCTCGCTGACCAGCAGGCTGTCGCCCTGGAGACGCAGTGACTGGCCGAACCTGGCGCGGGCGGTGATCGTCGGTGCCGGCAGCGAGTCCTCGTGCGTCCAGATTCCCGCCACGCGCCGGAACACGTGGACCATGTTCTGGGCCGGGCAGCCGACGGCGATGCGGTCCTGGGTGGCGTCGAGGCTCTCGCCGAACATCATGCCGGCCGCCGGCATGGGCGGCGTGAGCACTGCCGAAGCAAGCCAGCCCGATCCTGACGGTTCGAACACCACCACGCGACCGGCCCGATCGTTCGTTCCAACGGAGGCTCGCGGCGCACTGACCACGATCATCGCGTCAAGCAGGCGCACGGTGGATCCGAACCGCTCGCCTGCCTGCGCTTCCGGGGGCATCAGTTCATGCGCCTCGTCCCAGCCCTGGACGGCTGCCGGCCGCAGGAGCCACGCGGCACCGGCGTCGGTCCCTCGCAGGTCATCCAGTGGCGCTCCGCAGGCGAGCAGGCCGGACGCAGCCGCGATCGCGTGCCCGAATTCCTGCCCGGCGGCGGCGCGGGGCGGCGGGAGCCAGTCCCGGAAGAGCCATGTCTGGCCGTTGCGCTCCCAGCGTGCGATGGCGCCGGCATTGGGGCCGGTGTCATCGCGGCCCCGCGAGCCCGCGAAGACGCTCCCGCCGTCCACCGCCACGCTGGAGCCCAGGCAGTCCGATGGCGCTAGCCATGCGGGAGCCGGCAGCGGATCAATCCGCGCAACGGGCATCTGAGCCGATGCGGGTCGCGGTCCGCCCAGCAGCAGTGACAGGCCTGCCGCCATGGCGGCCCGGCGCATCGCTCAGCACCCGCCCCAGAACACCAGGACGACTGAAAGGTCACCGCCATCCACCGTGCCGCTGCCGTCCAGGTCGGCCGGCGATGAGGGCCCGTCGCCCCACGCGAGCAGGATGGCGATCAGGTCGTCGATGTCCACGCTGGCGTTGCCGTCCACGTCGCCGGGACACTCGCACTCATCGGGAATGCCGTTGTCGTTGAGGTCATTGCTGGTGCCGGAGGCGATGTCGCAGCCGTCACCCACGCCGTTGCCGTTGCAGTCCTGCACCGACTCGCAGTCATCGGGAACGCCGTTCGTGTTGCAGTCGCTCTCGATGCCCAAGGCGATGTCAATCGCGTCATGGGTGCCGTTGCCGTTGCAGTCGATGAGCGTCGGGGCGGGAATGGCCATGCCGTAGGCAAGCCAGTTGGTGCCGTCGGCGTTCTCGCCCACCAGGTTCAACTGGCCCGCGGGCAGCGTGGCCTGGTTCGTGGTCAACTGCATCAGCAGCACGCGACGGGATCCGCCCGCAAGGCACTGGGGCTCGTCCGGTGCGGCAAAGACGATCCCGTTGTCCGTCTGGATGCCACCGCCGGATCGGAAGCTGGTGAAGTCGATGCCGATGTGCTGCACGGCATCGTCGTCGCCGCAGACCCGGCCCACGGTGAGCCAGCTGTCGTGGGCCACCTCGCCGGAGGCGTCGCAGGGGATGTCCAGGGACAGATCGCCGCCGCCCGAGGCCTGGAAGAAGC
>RFOC01000291.1 GCA_009926815.1 Planctomycetota bacterium | reverse complement strand
CCGCTGTACCGCTCGCTGCTCGACCGGAACCTGAAGTGCCCGAACTGCCTCGAGAAGCTCATTCTCGATCGCAGCGAGCTCGATGCCGCCGCCGCCGAGGCCGAGGCGAACCTGTACATCGACATGACCTGCCACACCGACGACGGGGCGATCAAGGCCCGCTTCCTGAAGTTCGTCGAGGACGTGGACCCGCAGCTCAAGCGCGTGGGCTTCGAGCTGGACCGCAAGATCGTGGAGAGTCCGCACGCGAAGGCGCTGGACGCGGCCAGGTACGGCACGCTGCTGCGCTCGCTGGAGCGCGAGGTGAAGCTCTTCCGCGAGGCCAACGTGCCGCTGCAGACCGAGGCGACCAAGCTGGACCAGCGGTACAGCGAGATCAACGGCGGCATGAGCGTCACCTTCGACGGCGCCGAGCGCACCCTGCCGCAGATGGCCCGATACCTGGAGGAGACCGACCGCTCGCGCCGAGAGGCCAGCTGGCGCGCCGTGGCCGAGCGTCGTCTCCGCGACCGCCAGGCCATCGACGGCATCTATGACGAGCTGGTTCGGGTGCGCGGAACCATGGCCGCCAATGCCGGCTACCCCGACTTCCGCGATTTCCAGCACGATCGGCTGCAGCGATTCGACTACACGCCCGCCGACTGCACCACCTTCCACCGGGCGGTCGAGACCACCTGCGTGCCGCTGGCACGGCGCATGCACGAGCGGCGGGCGAAGGCGCTGGGCCTGACCTCGCTGCGGCCGTGGGACCTGAAGGTGGACGTCAAGGGCCGCAACCCGCTTCGGCCCTTCGAGAGCGCGGACCAGCTGGTCGAGCGCACCGGCAAGGTGTACGCCCGCATGGACAGCGAACTGGCCGCCATGTTCGACAGCATGCGCGGCGGCGGTTGCCTGGACCTGGACAGCCGCAAGGGCAAGGCACCGGGCGGCTACCAGTACCAGCGGCAGCTCTCGCGGCGGCCCTTCATCTTCATGAACGCGGCCGGCATGCACCGTGACCTGACCACCATGGTGCACGAGGCGGGACACGCGTTCCACAGCCTGCTGTCCAAGAACGATCCCATCCTGGCCTACCGCGGCAGCCCCACGGAGTTCGCCGAGGTGGCCAGCATGAGCCAGGAGCTGCTCACGCTGCCCTATCTGGACGAGTTCTTCGGCAAGGCCGACGCGGACCGCGCCCGGCGCGAGCTGCTCGAGGGCGTGATCGTCATGCTGCCGTGGATCGCCCAGATCGACGCCTTCCAGCACTGGATCTACACGCACCCCGCCCACACCCGCGCCGAGCGCACGCAGGCGTGGCTGGATCTGGACGCCCGATTCGGCGGACAGGTGGACTGGAGCGGCCTGGAGGCCAGTCGCGAATCCATGTGGCAGCGCCAGCTGCACCTGTTCGGGCTGCCCTTCTACTACATCGAGTACGGCATCGCCCAGCTGGGCGCGCTGCAGCTGTGGTTGGCCAGTCGGCGCAGCGAGTCCGACGCGATCACGGCGTACAAGCGGGCCCTGACGCTGGGCGGCAGCCGGCCCCTGCCGGAACTCTTCGCCGCGGCGGGACTCCGATTCGACTTCGGGCCCAGGACCGTGCAGGAACTCATGGACGCCGTGGGCGCCGAGCTGGACCGGCTGCCGGACTGAGCGGTCACCCTTCGCCACCACCCTTCACAGGAGCATTCGAATGAAGAAGGTCGTCATCCTCGGCGCCGGCAAGATCGGCCGCATGTGCGCCCACCTGCTGCAGCGAAGCGGGGACTACTCGGTCACCAGCGTCGATGCCCACGCCTCGGGCCTGGAATGGGTGCGCAAGCACGTTCCCGGCGTGCACGGCGAACAGGCAGCCTTCGATGACGCGAAGGCCATGGACCGCGTGCTCGCCGGCCAGTGGGCCGTGATCAGCTGCGCGCCCTTCTTCTGCAATCCGCTCATCGCCGAGCGCGCGAAGGCGGCGGGCGTGCACTACCTGGACCTGACCGAGGACGTGGCCGTCACCAAGAAGGTGATGGCGCTCTCGCAGGGAGCGAAGTCGGCGTTCATTCCGCAGTGCGGCCTGGCCCCGGGCTTCATCACCATCGCGGGCTGGCACCTGGCCAAGGGCTTCGATCGCATCCACGACCTGAAGCTGCGCGTGGGCGC
>RFOC01000030.1 GCA_009926815.1 Planctomycetota bacterium | reverse complement strand
CCTGGTGGTGGAGCCTGCCAGTGGAAGCAGCGCCAGTTTCGCGCCGCCGAGTCCCTTCGTGAAGCCCTATCTGTCGGAGCAGGATGCGCGACCGGGCGACCTGGACGGCAGTGGCACCATCGATGCGGGTGACATCGGTTCGCTGCTGCTGCTCTTCGGTCCGTGCCCGCCCGAGCCACCGTGCCCCGGCGACCTGGACGGCAGCGGCGAGGTGGACGCCGGCGACATCGGCTCGCTGCTGCTGCTGTTCGGGTGAGGGGTGTCCTGAGCTCTCTCGGTTAGCCTTGCTCCGATGATGCCGGAAGCCGCAGGCGACGGAGGCCATCCGGGCCCGAACCAGCCGGATCACACCATGGCGATGGGCACCGTGGCCATCGCCTCGGGTGCTCCCATCCCGCTTGCTCCGGAAGTGCATGAGGAGCAGGCGGGCGAGTCGGTCGGCCCGTTCCGGCTGGTGGAACGTCTTGGACGCGGCACCTTCGGCAGCGTGTGGCGCGCGGTGCGCACGGAACCCTTCGACCAGGAGGTGGCCGTCAAGATCATGCGGAAGGACGTGGCTTCGGCGGAGGGCCCCGCAGCCACGCAGGCGAGGTTCGATCTGGAGCGGCAGGTGCTTGCGGAACTGGATCATCCGGGCATTGCGCGGGTGTTCGACGGCGGCATCTCGGAGAAGGGCCGCAACTTCTTCGTCATGGAACTGGTGCGCGGCGTGCCCATCACGCAGTTCTGCGACGCGAACCGGCTGAGCATCCGTGATCGCCTCGAGCTGTTCATCCAGGTGTGCGAGGCGGTGCACTACGCCCACCAGCATGGCGTGCTGCACCGCGACCTGAAGCCTGGCAACATCCTGGCGTTCCAGGTGGAGGGCGAGCGGGCGCTCGGGAGCAGCGCCTTCAAGGCCAAGGTGATCGACTTC
Source organism: Planctomycetota bacterium (assembly GCA_009926815.1). Lineage (GTDB taxonomy): Bacteria > Planctomycetota > Phycisphaerae > Phycisphaerales > SM1A02 > SYAC01. Next base: position 14,040 of record RFOC01000030.1, on the reverse strand, counting down.
GGGCTGGCCAAGGTGACGCTGCGAGCGAGCTCGGTTCGGCACCAGTTCGTCGAGCGGGGCCTGGCTCTGGGCACGCCGGAGTACATGAGTCCGGAGCAGGCCGCCGGTGACGTCGGGGTGGACGGGCGATCCGACATCTACGGCCTTGGAGCGGTGCTCTACGAGCTGCTCGTGGGCGCGGCTCCCTTCGACGCCAAGTCGCTCCGAAGCCGTGGACTGGAGGCCATGGTCAAGGTGCTCCGCGAGTCCGACCCGCCATCACCCAGCGATCGTCTGAGTTCGCTGGCCTCGGTGGCTGAGCCGGCCCTGCGGAGTTCCGTGACCGACCTGTGCCGCGCTCGGGGTCTGGATCCACGGCGGCTGCTCGACCTGCTGCGCCGCGAGCTCAACCTGCTTCCGATGAAGGCCATGCGGCGGAATCCCGCCGACCGCTATCGATCGGCCGTGGAGATGGCGGATGACGTCCGGAACTACCTTGATGGTCGTCCGCTGATCGCGGCGCCGCCATCCGCGGTGTACCGGGCGAGAAAGTTCGTCCGCCGGCACTGGGGAGCGGTGCTGGCCACCGCTGCGGTGGCGGCCTCGTTGGTGGCGGCCACGGTGCTCAGCACCTGGTTTGGCATGGCCGAGGCGAGGGCCAGGCGGCTGGCCGAGCAGCGAGAGCGTCAGACGCGCGAGGTGGCCCGCTTCCAGCAGGACATGCTCGCGCAGGTCGACCCCCGACTGGCCGGCATCGATCTGCTGAGATCACTCGAGCGCCGGCTGGACGAGGGGCTTCGCGATCGAGGTGTGCCGGAGGCGGAGCGGGCGGTGGCGGTCGAGAGGCTTCGGCAGGATCTGGTGGACGTGAATCCCACGGATGCCGCCGCGGATTTCATGGATCAGGTGATCCTCCGACCGGCTGCGGGCACCGCGGATCGCCAGTTCGGGGACCAGCCACTGGTTCGCGCGGGACTTCAGCAGGCACTGGCCCGGACCTACTTCGCGCTGGGGCTTGCGGAACAGGCATGGCCGTTGCAGGAAAGCGCCCTGGGCATCCGTGAGCAGGTGCTTGGCGGCGAGCATCGCGACACGCTCGAGGCCACCGCCTGGGCTGGGCGGATCCGCCTGGATCTGCAGGACCTTGAGGGGGCCGAGCGCTACCTGGTCGCAGCCAAGGACGCCCGCGAGCGGCTCTTCGGTCGCACCGACCCGGACACCCGCGACAGTCTCCGGAGCATGGTGAACCTGGAGGCCAGCCGGAAGCGATGGGAGCCGGCGATCGCGATCTCGCGGGAACTGCTGGCCGGATCCTCCGCGGGCAGTGCCGAGGAGCGGTGGCGGACCTCGGCGTCGCTCGGCACGCTGCTGCTGAACCAGGGCGATCCACGGGAGGCCGTCCGCGTGCTGCAGCCGGTGCAGGCCGCGCTGGCGACCGAGCGCAACCCGGATCCTCGGCTGTCCATGCTGGTGCTGAACAACCTGGCTCACGCCCAGAAGGTGGCTGCCCAGACCCTGGAACGAACCGGAGACTCCGGCGCAGATCCCATGTGGCAGGCGGCGGAGCGGACCTACGGATCGCTGCTGCGGGCTGCCTCGAGCGAGCTGGGCGACGAGCACCCTGACACGCTCCGGTATCGGAACAATCTGGCCATGCTGCTCATCGACCGCAAGCGGGGTGGGGAGGCTGCCGAACTGCTTGCCGTGAGCGTGTCGCAGTCCACCCGTGCACGTGGGGGCGATGACCTGGCCACGCTGCGGCTTCGCAATGCGCTCGCCATCGCGAAGGAGGCCGGAGGCGACCTGCCTGGGGCGTGCGACGAGATCCGGTCGGTGGAGTCCGTCTGCGCCCTTCGATATGGCGCCGATGCCGAGGCGACGATGGCGTTCCGCGAGACCGCCGCCAACATGCTCGAGAAGGCGGGTGACCTGCCTTCGGCGGAGAGCCGATTCCGCGCGATCTGGACGGCGCAGCAGGCCAGGGTGGCTTCGGGAGGCGCACCGCCCGAGGATCCGCGAGTGATCGATGCCGCCACCAACCTGGCCAGGGTTCTGACGCGTCTGGGTCGACACGCGGAGGCGGAGGCAGTGCTCATGCCGGCGGCCACGGCCGCGCTGAGGAGGAAGCCCGATTCCGAGGCGCTCTGGAACTCCACCCAGCAACTCCTGGCCACCTGCAAGGCCTGGGCCGAGGCCCAGCCCTCGGACGCCGTGGCTCAATCGAAACTCTCCGAGGCCACGGCCCGGGAACGCAAGGTACGGGCGGATCGCGAGGCCTTCCTCGCGAAGACCGCGGCGCCCAGGCCCTGACCCGGAGGGTTTCGCGGGTCGGGCCGATATGCTGTGGGCCGAATGCATGTGACGGGTGATTCGCATGGCACGGGCCAGATCGGGCTGCTGACCGGTGGGCTGGTGAGCGGTTCCGATGAGTCGTGGCTGCGGCAGGGCATGGATCGCCTCCTGCCCATGGCGGCGCCGCGCGTCAGCCGCTTCACGCTCAGGCTGGTCGACGACGCCGAGATGGCCCTGCTGCACAAGCGCCACATGAACGACCCGACCACCACCGACGTGCTGACCTTCGTGGATGGCCACGAGGTCGATGTGGCGGTGTGCGTGGACGAGGCGCGTCGCCGCAGCGCCGAACTCGGGCACGAGGTCCGTCGCGAGCTGCTGCTCTACGCCCTGCATGGCATGCTGCACGCCGCGGGCATGGACGACCGAACGCCGGACGACTTCGCCCGCATGCATGCCGAGGAGGATCGGCTGCTGGTGGCCGCGGGCCTGCAGCCCACCTTCGAGCCTGGCCAGGGGTCCGCATGACGCTGACCACGCTGAGCCTGATCGCCGCCGTGGTGCTGGCCCTGACCACGCTGCTGCAGGCCATCAACCTGGCCCTGCTGCACGTGAGCGACGGCACGCTCGAGCGTCGGCTGGCGGCGGTGGGGCGGCTGGAGCGGAGCCGCTGGATCTTCGCCCGCAAGGCCTCGGTGGACCATGCCGTGGCCTTCCTGCGCACCATGGGCCGCATCGGGTTCTTCGCGCTGGTGCTCATGGAGGTGGTGGGTCCCGATGGAGCCATCGCATGGCCCGACGTGGTGAAGGCTTTCGTGGTGGCCGCGATCCTGCTCTGGCTGTTCACCAGCGTGATCAGCTCGGCCATCGCCCGATACACCGCGGTGGGACTCATCGCGGGCACGCTGCCGCTGCTGGGTCTGCTGGATGTGCTGCTGCGTCCGCTCACGCTGCTGGCGCGGGTGCTGGATGAGGCGGTGAAGCGGCTGGTGGGCGCGCCTGCCGACGGCGATGACGCCGAGGAGGAGCTGCTCCGCAGCATCGAGGACACCGAGCGACAGGGGGGCATCGACCCGACCAGCGCCCAGATGATGGAGAACGTGGTCGAGTTCAGCGACACGCTGGTGGGCAGCATCATGACTCCGCGCACGGCGATCGAGGGCCTGGAGCACACCGATGACCTGGCCGCGATCCGCAGCTTCATCCACGAGGAGGGCCACAGCCGCATTCCCGTGTACGAGGAGAGCCTCGACCACGTCCTGGGCATCCTCTACGTGAAGGATCTGGTGCGCTGGATCGGCAAGGATGCCGGGGATTTCCGGCTTCGACCGCTGCTCCGTCCGGCGGTGCGGGTGCCCGAGACCAAGCGGGTGAGCGAGCTGCTGCCGGAGTTCCAGCGCGGCAAGGTGCACCTGGCGATCGTGGTGGACGAGTACGGCGGCACGGCCGGTCTGGTGACCATCGAGGATGTGCTGGAGGAGATCGTGGGCGAGATCCGCGACGAGCACGAGCCCGCTGACACGGGTGAACCGGGCCTGCGGGAGCTGGCGCCTGGCCGCCTGGAGGCGGATGGCCGCTGCACCATCGCCGAGGTCAACGCCCGGCTCGAGATCCAGCTGCCCGAGGACGAGGGCTACGAGACCATCGCCGGATTCGTGCTCAGCACCCTCGGCCGCGTGCCGGAGACGGGCGCCACGCTCGAGGCGAGCGGCCTCCGGCTTCGCGTGCTGGCCGCCACGCCCACCGCCGTGCAGCGGGTGGCCATCGAGCGGCTCGCCCCGGTGTCGGAGTGAGCCTCAGTCGAACTCGTCGCCCCGGAAGGTGCCCGCGAGGTAGGCCTCGCGGACCATGGGATCGTTGATGACCGACTTCGGATCACCCTCGCGCAGGTTGCGGCCCTGGTGGATGATGTAGGCGCGGTCGCAGATCCGGAGCGTCTGCTGCACGTTGTGGTCGGTGACCAGCACGGCGATGCCGCGCGCGGCCAGCTTGCGGACCTCGGCCTGCAGTTCCTCCACGGTGTGGGGATCCACGGCCGCGAAGGGCTCGTCGAGCAGCATGAGCGAGGGTTCGGTGATGAGCGCGCGGGCGATCTCCAGCCGGCGGCGCTCGCCGCCGGAGCAGGTCCGAGCCTCCTCGCGCGCCTTCACCTTCAGGCCGAACTGCTCCAGAAGCGCATCGCAGCGTCGACGCTGCTCGGCCCGCGTCACGCCCTTGAGGGTCTGCAGGATGGCCAGCAGGTTCTCCTCCACGGTGAGCCGCTGGAAGACGCTGGGTTCCTGGCTGAGGTAGCCCATGCCCGCCTTGGCGTGCCGCCACATGGGCAGGAAGGTGACGTCACGGCCGTCGAAGTGCACGCTGCCGGCCTCGGGCGTGATCATGCCGATGGCCATGCGGAAGCTGGTGGTCTTGCCCGCGCCGTTGCGTCCAAGCAGGCCGACGATCTCGCCGCGGTCCACGTGGAAGGCCACCTGGTCCACCACGCGGCGGCCGTTGTAGGTCTTGACCAGTCCCTTGGCTTCGAGCAGCGGCATGCGACGGCGATGCTACTGGCCACCCGGTAGCCTGTGCACCACATGAACCGCTGGCTCCGCCTTCCGCCGCTCCTCTGCCTGGTGCTTGCCGCCACGGGCTGCGTGCGCCGCGTCATCGACATCACCAGCGATCCGCCGGGTGCGCGGGTGTGGGTGAACGATCGCGAGGCGGGCCGCACGCCGTGCAGCGTGGAATTCACCCACTACGGACGCTACGACGTGCGTCTGCGCCGGGAGGGCTTCGAGCCGGTGGCCGGCTGGGGCGACGCCGACGAGCCCGTGTGGGATTTCGTGGGCTGCGATCTGGTGAGCGAGGTGGTGCCCGCCCGTTTCACCAGCCGCGTGCAGTGGCATTTCACCCTGATTCCCACCGACAAGGACGAGGCGGCGCTGGTGCAGCGGGCCCGCGCCATGCGCACGGGTCTGGATGAGCGTGCCGCGGAGTTCGCGGCCGAGAAGGGCGACGGCGAGGTGAAGGTGCTCGAGCGGGAGGATCCGGCAGCCGTGCCGGTGCCCGGCAGCGTCATGCCTCGAGCCACGCCCTGATCCGGCGATTGATCGCGTCGTTCGTGGGCGGGAACTGCCGGTCCAGGGCCTGATCCGGCGGCAGCCACAGGGCCTCGGCGCACTGCAGCGTGCGGGGGGACACCGGCGCGTGGAACGCCACCAGATGCACGTGGAAGAGGATCGAGGGAGGGCCCGGATCCAGGTGCGTGCACAGCAGGCGAGCATCGGTCTCGCCTGCCTGCAGGCCCGTCTCCTCGGTCAGTTCGCGCAGCGTGGCCTTCAGGGGCGTCTCGCCAGGCTCCACGCGGCCGCCGGGCCATTCCCAGAGGCCGGCGAATCGCTTGCCTGGAAGGCGGCGCGTGACCAGAAGCCGAAGGTCGCCATCGCGACCCGCATGGCAGACCGCGATTCCGGCATGCAGATCCGGTGTTGGGGGAACGCCATGGGGGCTCTGGGGACCGGTGGATGGCGAGTGCATAAGCCGAATGGAGGCAGGAATTTGCGATTCCGTCGGAATGTCCGGAGGTGGGGGAGATGCCCCGGTGGGGCGAGGATACTTTCCCCCTCCCCGATCTTCTTCGCAGCCCGCAAGGGTTGCCCGCCGCCGTCCGGACGTGTCGGAGCGTCCGGGCGGCGGCACTCGTGGGCAGGGTTAGCATCGCGGCATGCATGCCTTCTCGGTGCTGGCCCTGGCGTCGACGCTCAATGCCTCCTCGTTGGAAGAGGACTGGTCGCCTCGTCAGCCGACGCTCGCGATGGCATCGCTTGAACGCGATGCCTCCAGCGCCGCCCAGACGCGATCCGTCGCATCACCGCAGCCGCCCCAGGGATCTTCGGCACGCGCCGGAGCGGCGTCGCGGCCCTTCGGCGCAAAGGACAGCTGGCGATGGCAGGTGCTGGGCTCGTGGATGAACGATCTGGATGCGGCGAACCAGATCGAGGCGGAATGGAGCGCCAGCTGGTTCTTCATGCAGGATGTGAGCATGGATTTCGGCCTCAGCGGCGACGCCATCCTTCAGCCTGGCACGGATGCGGGTGGCGGCGGCGCGTCGCTCATGTTCCGCTGGCACTTCGTGGCCCGCGACACCTGGTCGCTCTTCGCCGATGCGGGCTGTGGCATGCTGTTCACGAACGAGCCCGTGCCCAGCGATGGTGGCCGCGTGAACTTCACGCCGCGCGTGGGGGTGGGTGGCACGGTGGACGTGGGAGGTGACGCCCGGCTGATGGCGGGCGTGCGCTGGTACCACATTTCCAACGCCAACACGGGTCAGGAGAACCCCGGACGCGACTCGATCCAGCTCTTCGCTGGGGTGAGTTTCCCCTTCTGAGACCGGAGTCCGGGTGGCTGGATTGCTGCTCGCGGGATCCGCCAATTGCCGATACCATGCTGGCACGTCGGGAACGGGCCCTGGAACGGATTCTCGGACCAACCGACGCCTTGCAGTGGTCACTCGGAACACGGAGAATGCACCCATGGATGGAAACCACGCCCGGCTGACCGGCGACACGCTGGTCCGGCCGGAGCCCAGGCCGTCGGAGACAGGGGAGACCCCCTCGCTCCGGCTGGCAGGCACCCAGGCTTACGAAGGCCTTGAACCCGGCGACGAGCGTCTGGGGGCGCTCCGGAACGCCTGTTGTCTGCTCGAGCGTCTGAAGTCGGAGGCCCTGGCCCTGGAGGAGCGATCCTCGGCTGGTCGGGGAGATCCCATGATCCTGGCGAGCGGTCGGAGCGGTCTGGACCGGGCCGTGGAGCAGTTGGAGGCCCTGATCCGTTCGCTGGACGAGAGCGTGCTCAAGGAGATCGGCCAGGCCCAGGGAGTGGGTCGGTGACCCAGACCCCGCAGGTCGTCTCGGAGACGCCCGTTCGCCGCGTGGAAGCCGGCGACCCGCTCTTCGCCGACGCCCTGGAGGCGGCCCGCGACTATCGGGGCGACGTCACGCTGGAACTGCGGGACGGCGCCGTGGTCGAGGGCTTCGTCTACGACCGCTCGTCCGGTGGAACGCCCGCCGAGCGCAAGGTTCGCCTGCTGCCTCGCGATGGCGGGGCCCGGCAGTCGATCGCCGAGGACCGCATCCGGAGCGTGGCCTTCACCGGCAAGGACGCCGCGGCGGGCAAGACCTGGGAGAACTGGGTGCGTCGCTACGCCGAGAAGCGACTCAAGGGCGAGTCGGCCAGCATCGAGAGCGATTCGCTGGACTGAACCGGCGGCTCAGGGGTTGTAATGGGCCTCGGATCCGGGATCGATCAGCTTCCAGTGGAGGCGCTTGGCGATCTCCCAGATCGTGGCTCGGAAGATGCTCGAATCCTCGGTCTGCGTGACCAGGATCTGCAGCACCGGGTCCTGGCCTGCTGTGAAGTGCATCTCGAAACCGGGGCCGTAGAGCACGTCGCCGCCGGGAGCCTCGGGGGCCGTGTTCAGCAGGGCCAATGCGGACTCGATCTCGGCCCGCGTGCCGATGGGCACGAGCATTCCGGGTTCACCCTTCTGGCGGGACTGCACGACGAACTCGGACGAGGCCATGGCGGGGAGAGTAGCGGCCCTCAGGCCGCGTTGCGGGGTGCGTCGAGGGGCGTGACCGCCGCCGCGATGGCGTCCACCTGCGCCTCGTCCATCCAAGGCAGTTCAAGCAGGCGGCGCCGCACCCGTTCAGGCATGGGCTTGCCCTGGCGTTCCCACGAGGGTCGGCTCTTCCAGCGACGGTGGATCCAGAGGTACTGCGATGGATCGATGCGAACGGAGGCCTCGATGGCTCGGCTGAACCGCGCCGTGGCGTAGAAGACCGGGTCCGGCGCGCGCTCGCACTCCTCGGGCTGGATCACGTCGGTGGTGAGGATGCGGTACCGGAGGTCCTGCCCCTGACGGATGGCGGCACCCACCACGATGGGCAGCCGGTAGCGCAGGGCCAGCAGGCCGATGCTCTTGTAGCTGCTGGCCAGGCGGCCGAAGAAGGGCACGAAGAGGCCGTCGTCGCCCGCGTTCTGGTCGGCGATGAAGCCCACCCGACCGCCGGCCTCGATCACCCGCTGGACCTCGGTGGTGGCGCCCCACTTGGTGAGCACCTCGAGCCCGCGGCGCTGCCGCATGCCCAGCAGCCACTCGTTGAGGAAGGGATTGTCCAGCGGCCTGGCCAGCGCGCTCATGCGGAACCCCAGCATGCTCAGTGCCAGCCCCAGGAACTCCCAGTTGCCCATGTGTCCGGTGACGAAGAGGGCCGGTCGGCCCTGCAGCAGCAGCCGCATGGTGGGTTTCAGGTCATCCAGCGCCACGTGCTCGGGCCAGCCGTGGCGATTGAGGATCTGCGGCCCGGCCACGCTGTCCACCAGGAACAGCTGGAACATGTGCCGCACGCTGGCCATGGCCAGTTCGCGGGCTCGGGGCTCCGGCATGTCGGGGAAGGCCCATTGCACGTGCCGCACGGCCCGGTCCACCCGGCGTGGCCCCAGTCTCGCGAAGAGCTCGCCGATGCCGGCGGCCGTGCGGAGGTTCTGCCGGATGCCGAAGAGGTGGAGCGACGACGCGGCGAGCCGCAGCGCGGCGTAGGGTGCCCAGCCCTTGAGCACGGCCGCCGAGCCCATGGCCAGCCGGCTCAGTTGGTCATGCCCGTGAGGGCCTCGAACCGGTTCAGGTTGAGCACGGGAATCCGCGCCTCGGTCGCCTCACGCTCGATCTTCTCGTAGAGATCGCAGGCGTCCTGGGCCTCGGTGAACGCGTTGAGCTCGGCCTCGTCGGCGTCGGGCAGCGGCTTGCCGGGCCGCTTGGGCCGCGATCCGATGACCACGAAGTCCAGGTCGCCGGTGACGCGATCGCTCTCGGCCAGCACGCCGCCCCATTCGCGGATGCGGCTGCGAATCACGTTGGCCTCGTCCGTGGAGGTTCGGCCGTCACCATCGAGATCGAACTTGCCGTGCACCAGGAAGCGGAATCGCTGGGTGGGGCTGTAGACGGCGTTGGCCAGCACGTCGCCGCGAACCACCGGCTTGCCGGGGCTGGAACGGACCACGCGGGCCGTGCTGGTGTCGTCGCCCACCTTCATGATCTGCAGCGTCGCCTTGCCGCGCAGGCCCTGCTCGCTGCTGGTGCGGATCTGGTCCGCGGTGGCGAAGACCTCGAAGGTCATGCCGGGCTGCACGCGGTGGGAGCGCCCGAGGTCGATGAAGACCGTGCCGTCGCCGCCTCCCACGGAGATCACGTTGCCGTCGACCAGCAGGGAGGGATCCGAGGGCTGGGTCTCGAACTGGGCCAGCTTGCGATTGGCCTCGGCCAGGCGGGTCTCGAGCGTGGCCTTGGAGCCCTTGAGCTGCTCGGCCTCGGCGTCCCGTTCCTGCTTGTACTCGTTGAAGCGCTGCTCGAAGTTGGCACGCACCTCATCGGAGGACTTCTTCACCGTCTCGAGATCGCGTCGGTAGCCCTCGGCGGCCTCGTTGAGCTGGGCGATCGACGTCGAGGCCTGGCTGGCGGTCTCGCTGGGCTTCTCGCCGTCGCCCGAGGCTTCGGCGGGCTGCAGCTGCGCCTTGAGTTCGTCGATCTGTCGCTGCAGGCCGGCCGCGGACTTCTCCGCCGAGGCCAGCTTGCCCTTGAGCGAGTCGACGTACGCCTTCACGGACCCGCCCGCAGGCACGCCCAGGTCGCTCATGGCCGAGTTGAACTTGTCCTGGTCGAGCGCCGCGTCGGAGCCACCCGTGAGCTGCGAGGCGATGGCCTCGTGCAGCACCGAGAGCTTCTGGCCCGCGTCGGCCTGCTGGGCCAGCTTGGTGCGCAGGTCCTTGGCTTCGCTGCGTGCCTTCTCCGAGCCGGAGAACTGCACGATGCAGACGACGAGCAGGCCGACCGTCGCGATGACGAAGGTGACCAGGGTGATGAGGACGCCGGTGCCGGCGGATCGGGTGGCCATTCGGGGGTCTCCAGGGGCTCCCGGAGAGCCCATCACGGCAGTTTCCGCCGGTTTGGAGGCCCCGTCAAGGTGCGGAGGGATGCAAAGTGCCCACTTGCCGGATCCGCGGCGTCCGGGCATACTTGCCGACCCTTCGGAGAACACCGTGCCCAACACCAAGAGTGCAGCCAAGCGAGTCCGTCAGACCAAGAAGCGAAACGCCCTCAACAACTGGCGGAAGCGTCAGGTGAAGGATGCCGTCAAGGCGTTCCTGGCCGCCGTCACCAAGGGTGATGCCGCCGCGGCCGAGAAGGCCTACCGGGATGCCGCGTCCATGGTCGATCGCGTGGCCACCACCAGCACCATGCACCGCAACACGGCGGCCCGTCGCAAGAGCATGATGGCCCGTCGTCTCAAGGCGATGCAGGGTGGAGGCGGTGCAGCGAAGACCGCCAAGACGGCCCGAGCCAAGTGAGGCCAGTCCGGGGCCGCACGCGTGGAGCGACGGCCCCGGGACGTGACTCCAGTTACTGGGAACTCTCCCGGCGTCCGCTGGAGACGCTGGTGTTCCTGTTCCCGCTGCTGATCCTGTTCGAGGTGGGGCTGGTGATCTGGTTGCGCCAGGGCGACGCGGCCATGACCAACAAGGCGCACGGTGCCCTGGTGAACCTGTTCCGCATCGCCGGCGTGCGGGCCGAGGACCTCGGTCTGCCGATCCTCTCGTTGCCGGCCGTGGGACTGGTGATGACGCTGCTGGCCTGGCAGGTGATCGGCCGGTTCCCGTGGCGGTTTCGCTGGTCGACGGTCGGGTGCATGGCCGCCGAGAGCGTGGCCATGGCGGCGCCGCTGCTGCCCCTGGGCCTGTTGGCGAGCCGCTTCGACGCGGGGCTCTGGGCCGCGTCGGGCGACGCGTCGATGCGGAGTCTGGATGCCCTCTCGCGGCTCACGATGGCTGCCGGTGCGGGGATCTACGAGGAACTGGTGTTCCGCATGGCGGTGATGGGCGCTCTGCACATGCTGCTGGCCGACGTGGGCGGCTGGAAGGGTGCCGGGAGCTGGGTGGTGTCGGCGACGGTGGCGGCGGTGCTCTTCGCGGCGTACCACCCGCTCCTGGATCCGTCAGGATCGTTCCATGGCTGGCGATTCGCGTTCCTGACCGTGGGCGGCCTCTGGTTCGGCGTGCTGTACCACTGGCGAGGCTTCGGCGTGGTGGCGGGTGCCCACGCGGCCTACGACATCACGGCACTGCTGCTGTGGAGAGGCTGACCGCGGCCGTGTCCAGCAGGGGCCTGAAGATGGCCGTGCCGATGCCCAGGTAGATGATGGTGCTGGCCACGTCCACCACCATGAGCGTGACGGGGCCCGAGGCGAACTTGGGGTTCAGGCCGATGCGGCGCAGTGCCCGCGGCACCAGCGATCCCACGGCCGCGGCGGTGAGCATGGCGCCCAGCACGCTCAGCAGCAGCGTGAGCACGATGGCCCGGCGCTCGCCGGGCGCGGCGAACAGGAGCGAGGCGGCGGCGACCAGCGTGCCGCACCCCGCGCCGAGCAGGATCGACGTGCCCGCCTCGTGACGAACCCGCCGCATGAACGCGGCCATGGAGCCGTCCGTGCGCAGCAGCTGGAGCGAGAGCTCGCCGGCCTGCACGCCGATCGATTCCGACACGGTGAGCACCATGGGAATGAACGCGGCCAGCACGATGACCGCCTCGAGCAGGTGGGCGTGCGCGTCGGCGATGAATGCGCAGGCCAGTCCCGAGGCGATGTTGCACAGCAGCCAGGGCATGCGCAGGACGAAGCTCTGCAGCGGACCGCCCATGCGGTGCTCCTCGACGGCGGCGCCCAGTCGTCCGAAGAACTCGTGCCGGGATCCCTCGAGCCGGTCGGAGGCGTCCGCGGCCCATGCGGTGACGTCCACCACGCCCAGCAGCCTTCCGCCGTCATCGACCACGGGAAGGGCCAGTTGCCGCAGCGAGGCGAGCGTCTCGAAGGCCGCCCCGGCGGTCTCGTGGAACGAGACGGTGGCGGGGCAGGGGTGCATGAGCTGGGTGATGGGCTCCTCGCCGCGGCTCAGCAGCAATCGCCGGGCGGAGACCTGCCCGAGCAGGCGATCCTGCTCGTCGATCACGTAGACGTAGAAGAGGTGGTGGTCGAGCTGGCGATCCCGGAGGATCTGCCGGGCCTCCTCGGCGGTGCAGCCCGCGTGGATGGCCGTTCGCACGGCCAGCATGGCGAGGGCGACGGGACTGCCAAGGTCGATCTTCGACACGTCCGGATGGTATCGCTCTCCGTCGCCACCGATACACTCGCCCCATGACGCAAGCCGCCGACGCGTCGAGGATCCGATGGCTTCTGCTCGATGCCGATGGCACGCTGACCGATGGCGGCATGTTCATCCATGGTCAGGGTTCGGAGCTGAAGCGATTCTCGGTCCGCGACGGTTTCGGTCTCCGGGCGTGGCTCTCCACCGGCCGGGAGGTGGCGGTGATCACGGGTCGGGGCGATCTCTCGCTTCGGCACCGACTGGCCGACCTGGGCGTGCAGCGCGTGATCAGCTCGAGCGGACCCAAGGGCGAGGTGGTCGATCGGCTGCTGGCCGATCACGGCGTGGATCGATCGCAGGTGGCGGCGATGGGCGATGACGTGCCCGACCTGCCCATGCTTCGCCGCGTGGCCTATCCCATGGCGGTGGCCGACGCGGCATCCGAGGTGAAGGCCGCAGCCTGCTGGATCAGCACCCTGCCCGGTGGCCACGGTGCGGTGCGCGAGGCGGTGGAGCATCTGCTTCGGGCCGCCGGAGCGTGGGGAAGCGTGGTGGAGCGGTTCGCGTGAGCCGGATCCGAGGGAAGACGTGGGCCCTGACCGGGCTCGCGGCCGCGGTGGGCCTGTCGCTGGTGGGTCTGGCGCTGTGGCTGGGACCCTCGCACGCCCCGCAGGGACCGGTGAAGCCCCGCATCGTCGACGCGGGTGACCTGCCCATGCCTCAGCCCCTGAAGCCCGGGGAGGGGGGTGGGCCGGCGAGGCCCATCGACCAGCAGGGCATCTCGCTGGACCAGGGTGCCTGGGTGCAGGTGGCGGATGAGCAGGGACGACTGGCCCAGCAGTACAGCGCCAGCCGGATCGATCCGGAGCGAGACAAGCGGCTCCGCATGGAGCAGCCCCGGGCGGTGTTCTACCCGCGCGATGGACGCGTGATCACCATGCGGAGCGAGCGGGGCAACATGCGCGTGCCGGACCGCGCGCTCGAGAGCGGTCGGCTCGAGGGCTCGGTGGTGATCCGCATGTACCGCGCCGAGGGTCGCATGCCCGACCTGCAGCGCGATCTGCCGGCCATGGTGGTGGAGGCGGACGAGGCGCTCTTCGACAACCGGCTGGGCGAGATCCGCTGCGACCGCCGCGTGAAGGTGACCACGGAGGAGCTGCACTTCGAGGGCGAGGGGCTGGCCATGCTCCTGCTGCCGGACGGTCGGACCATCGAGCGGTTGACCGTGGAGCGGCCGCTCTCGCCGATCGTGGTGACGCGCAAGGCGGTTGCGGCCGCGCCCGTCGCCTCGCCTTCGGGCGCCCGCGGCCCGTCCGCCGACCCCGAGTCCGGAACGCCCCCGGCGCCGCCGGAGCCGGCTCGCCTGTACCGACTGGTGCTCGAGCGGAACGTCCGGATCGATCGCAGCGCCGCGAAGGGACGGACCCGCATCGAGGGGGATCGCCTAACGGCCGTCTTCGCGCTGCAGGGCGAGGGGCTGGGTGCGAGACTCTCGCGCATCGAGGTGGCGCCGCTGCAGCCCGGACTGGGAGCGGGCGGCCTGGCTCCGGCGATCGGTGCGCTGGCCATGGCCGCCGCGGAGGAGGTGGAGCG